>JAISLO010000239.1 GCA_031290815.1 Synergistaceae bacterium
CATGACTCGAAAATAGGTGAGTTTTCGGTCATTTCGCCTCGCGTTGAGATCCTTGGCGGCGTAAATATAGGCAAAAGCGTCTATGTCGGAGCCAGGAGCGTAATAAAGGAGAATCTGAATATCGGGGACTACGCCATGATAGGGATGGGAAGCGTCGGGGTGAATAGCGTGGCGGACGGCAATACCGTATTCGGCAATCCGGCGAGAATAATAAAAAAAACAAATGTTGATGCTTGATATCCAGAGTATAATATAGTCTGAGGTGATTGTTTGTGACAAACATCGAGAAATATACGGAGTGTTTCGTCATGGCTTTTGAACTGCAGGACGACGTGAATATCGAGGCTCTGGAGTATCAATCTATAGCGCAGTGGGATTCCGCCGGCCACATGGTATTGATGGCGATGCTCGAAGACTGTTTTGAGATCATGCTCGAAACTGATGACATAATAGACTTCTCCTCGTTCGAAAAGGGCAGGGAGATCATAAAGAAGTACGAAGTTGATCTGTAGGTTTTGCCGATATGCTGCTTGAAGGAAAAACAGCGGTAATCACCGGGTGTTTGCAGGGAATCGGCCGGGCGGCTCTGGAAATTTTCGCCGAAAATGGCGCCGACGTATTCGCGTGCTGTCAGCGCGAGGACGAGCGATTTACGAGAGATATCGCTAATCTGTCCGTGACTTGCGGCGTCTCCATCACTCCGGTGTACTTCGACCTTCTGGACGAGGAGGCGGTGAAGAACGGAGCCAGATTCATCCAGAAATCTAAAAAATCGGTCGACATCCTGGTCAACGTCGCCGGCGCGAATTTCGACGCGCTCTTCCACATGGTTACGATGGAGCAGTTGAAGCGGACGTTCACCATAAACTTCTTCTCTCAAGTACTCTTCACTCAATACATAACCAGGCTCATGCTCAAACATGGAAGCGGCAGCGTGATAAATATATCGAGCATCGCCGCGCTCGACGGCAACCCAGGTCAGTTATCCTACGCTTCGTCAAAGGCCGCGATCATCGCCGCGACGAAAACTATGTCAGAGGAGCTGGGGCCAAAGGGCATTCGAGTCAACGCGCTCGCCCCAGGCGTGATCAAAACCGAAATGACCGACGCCATGCCTGATGATGTCAGGTCTCGCATGATTTCAAGAAGCGAGTTGAAGCGCATTGGCCTTCCGGACGAGGTCGCAGGGGTGATTCTCTATCTGGCGTCGGACCTGTCAAAGTACGTCACAGGGCAGGTCATCAGGGTCGACGGCGGCATTGGATAAACGGAGGGCATCGGCATGTTGTTGAAGGGGAAAAACGCTGTAATAACCGGAGCGAGAAGAGGTATCGGCAGGGCCATTGTCGAGGCTTTCGCCGCCAACGGGGCCGGCATATACGCTCACGCGCGAAGCGATACGCCGGAGTTTACCGAGGATATGCGGTCAGCCGCCGATAAATATGGCGTTGAAATATGGCCGGTTTTCTTCGACATGACCGACAGCGCGGCTATGAAGGCGTTCGTGAAAAGGCTGATGTCGGAAAAGCGGGTTGTCGACGTTTTGGTCAACAACGCCGGGATCACGCACAACGCTCTTTTCCACATGACGGGCGAGGCGGCGTTGCGAGAGCAGTTCGAGGTGAACTTTTTCTCCGTGTTTCTGTTCACTCAATATATATCCAAGTTCATGACGAAACAGAAGTTCGGCAGCATTATCAACATAGCCTCGACGGCCGGAGAGGACGGCAATCCAGGGAAATCCGCGTACGGCGCCTCCAAGGCCGCAGTCATCGCGATGACGAAGTCGATAGCCGCAGAACTGGGTGAATTCGGCGTGCGCGCAAACTGCATAGCGCCGGGCGTAACGAATACCGATATGCTGGCAACCCTTCCCCCGGCAGTTCTGGAGGAGACAAAAAACAGCTCTGATCTGAGGCGAATCGGTTTGCCGTCGGAAATCGCCGCTACAGCTGTGTTCCTGGCCTCCGACTTGTCGAGCTATGTGACGGGACAGACAATTCGAGTGGATGGCGGATTGAAAAAATGAACAATATTTTTGATGAAGCTCGTGTTAAAACTATGGCTGATATGATGAGACGCAACATCCTGGATATGGCGTACGGGTGCGGAAGCGGCGCTCATCTTGGCGGAGGACTCTCTGTGGTCGAGACATTGGCGGTTCTTTATGGCGCGATAATGTATTTTGATCCGAGTAACCCGGCCGATCCAGACAGAGATAGATTCATCCTGAGCAAGGGACACGGAGTGTTGGGGTTTTACGCTGCGCTAGCCCAGGCGGGAATTTTTCCGATTGAATTGCTCGAAACGTTTCAGCGGAATGGTACGGATCTTGCCTCCCTCACGGTCATGAACATAAATCTTGGCATTGAGTCTTCAAATGGCAGCCTGGGACAGGGATTGTCCATGGCGGCAGGCATCGCGCTTCACGCCAAGTCGCGCGAGAAAACTTTCAGAACCTACGTGCTGCTTGGCAACGGGGAGTG
The DNA here is from genome assembly GCA_031290815.1 of Synergistaceae bacterium. Classification (GTDB taxonomy): domain Bacteria; phylum Synergistota; class Synergistia; order Synergistales; family Synergistaceae; genus JAIRWR01. Next base: position 2,487 of record JAISLO010000239.1, read on the forward strand.
CAACGAGGGAGAAGTATGGGAGGCGGTCATGTCGGCCTCGCAATTCAAACTCGACAACCTCACCGCCATAGTTGACGACAACTCGATGCAGTCGGATGGAACGAGCGAGCGGATAATAGACATGTCCTCCTTCTCGGAAAAATTCGAGGCATTTGGATGGGATACGGCGTCGGCTGACGGACACGATGTTTCAAGTTTATATTGCGCCATCACGCAAAGAACAGCAAACGGGCGTCCGAAAGCCGTTATTGCCAAAACGGTGAAGGGCAAGGGAGTGTCCTTCATAGAAAACAACAGGGATTGGCACCACAACAGATTGACGAAGTCACTGTACGAGCAAGCCCTTGCTGAGATTGGAGCGTCTCGATAAAGTTATGATGGAAATAACACCGACAAACAGCAGGATCTGGTCAAGGATGGGTTCCCGCGCCGTTTTTGGATCCGCAATGCTTGAGCTTGCCTCACAGCGGGATGACGTATACGTTTTGTCGGCCGACCTCATTATATCGTCTGGGTTGGATCGTTTTAGCAAGGCATATCCTGATAGGTGTTTCAACGTTGGGATAGCGGAACAGAATTTAATAGGGATGGCTGCGGGAATGGCGCACGATGGCGCTGCTGTATTCGCGACCTCCTTCGCCCCGTTTGTCTCGATGAGAGCGGGGGAACAGGTACGCGTGAATCTTGGATGTATGGGACTGAACGTGAAGGTTGTCGGTATCAGCAGCGGGCTTGAGATAGCTCATTTTGGCAATTCGCATTACGGGCTGGAGGACATAAGCGTGATGCGATCCATACCGAATATTACAGTTCTGTGTCCGGCGGATGGCGCCGAGATAATCAAAGTCGTGTTTGCGGCGGCGGAGACGAGAGGCCCGGTATATATCAGGCTCACAGGAGGAGCCAACACCCCCCCGGTCCACGCTGACGACTATGAATTCATAATAGGAAAATCTATAAAACTCCGAGATGGAAACGATATAACGATCATAGCACACGGCGCAATGGTGTATCACAGCATTAGGGCTGCCGAAATACTGCAAAATAATGGCATATCGGCGTCTGTTGTCAATATGCATACGGTAAAACCACTTGACATGGCTGCAGTGGATGAGGCAGCGTTAAAGGGACCTGTTGTCACTGTTGAAGAGCACAGCGTGATCGGAGGTTTGGGTGGAGCCGTGGCCGAACGCAAGTCTACGTTGAAAAACGCCTTCCCCCAGTTGTTTATAGGGCTCCCAGACATCTATGGCAAACCGGGGGACTATTCGTATCTGCTGGAGAAGTATGGCCTGACGGGAGAACTTATCGCGAAAAAAATTATGGAATTTTTGTGCCAAATGTGATTGCGAACGCCAACTCTGTACGGACGCAATGAGTGCGCGCACACTGGAACTTGCAAAAACGCAGGAACCCGACTTCGGCGGATTTTGACGCAGAATCCTGTGATAGCGATGGTTCATGATACTAGCGGGGCACCACATCTCTGCCTTTTGGGAAATATATTCTGAAAAAAATCACACTCCATTTTTCCGTGTCAATCGATCTTTCTGCTGATTAAAAGGCGAAAATAGTGTATCCTATTGGCATGAACTCGTTTCCTTATCTCATCGAGAAACGATGGACAGTTGATAATTCTCAGGAGGTGGCGCAACCGATGAAGATCCTTGCTTTAAACTCCTTCGAAAAGAGCACTGTGGCAGCGTTGTACGAGAACTTCGATCTTCTCTGGATTGAGAATCAAGAGTACGGGGAGGCCGAGCTCTCAGAATTTCCGGACGTGATGTCGCAGGAGGGTTTCCGCGTCGACAAGCTGAGGGAACTTCTCGAATCAAGGGGAATAAAGCCAAACTTGATCCAGGCGTTTGTGGCAACCGGCGGACTGTTGCATTCCGTAACCGGCGGGACGTACCAGATTACTATGGAGATGCTGCAGGACCTCCAATCATGTAAATACGGCGAGAGCCCGGCCAACCTGGGCGCTCTGCTCGCCATTCGAATGGCTGCCTTGGCCGGCACCAGGTCGGCTTTTATTGTGGACCCGCCGGTTGTCGATGAGATGCCGCCCTCGGCTCATATAACCGGCCTGCCCGAGATCGGGCGCAGGTCTGGTTTTCACGCTCTGAATCAGAGGGCCGTCGCCCAAAGGGAGGCCGCCAACATGGGCAAGCCGATAAAGGAATGTAATTTTATCGTCTGCCACCTGGACGATGAGATATCAATCGGCGCTCACAAAAACGGAGTTGTAGTCGAGGTGAACGATATACGCGCCGGCACCGGCCCAATGTCGGCAAGGCGAGCCGGAAGCCTGCCGCCGGTTCCGCTGGTAGACCTCTGCTTTTCTGGCAAGTACACTCAGGATGAGCTGAAATCCCTTCTTATGGAGGGAGGGGGCTTCAAAGCGCACCTCGATACCGACGACATCGGCGAGGTTGTCCGCCGCGTTCGCAGCGGAGACAGAAAGGCAATCCTCACGTTAGAGGCGTTCATGTTCCAGATAATCAAGGCAGTTGGGGGATGCGCCGCAATACTGGAAGGTCATGTCGACGCGATAATATTGACCGGCGGAATGGTGAAAAACGAATACGTCATCGGCCGGTTGACGGAGAGCATAAACTGGATAAGCAGGGTCGTAGCATATCCGGCAGAGCACGAAACCCTGTCCCTCGTGGAGGGAGTCATTCGCGTCATGAGGGGTGCGGAGGAAGCGAAAAACTATGCGTGATGTGGATAATTCTCTCTGGAGCCAGATGGTCAGATGAGTCCACGCGCCTCGAATGCCGCGGCATTGGATACCACAGCTTATTATGAGATCACGGCTGTTTTTACGCCGGATGGTTTTATTCTGGACAGAGTACCGGCGTCGAGCAAGGATTGTTTTTTCGACCAGGCGATGCTCGACGATTTCTATCGGGACAAATTCAGGGCGCTGTTTGAGCTTGGATTTGCCTCGAAGAACGAAAAATTTACCGCCGCTCTCGCATATCTGCAGTTTATCTCCGTAGAGTTCGCGCGGTCTCTCTCGCGTGACAGCGATATCGAGATAACCAGGAGATCGTCTCCGCTGGGCGAATCGAAGAGGACAGAGATTCTTCGCGCTGTGCCATACGGCGTTGGGACGGAGTTTGTGGACGAGAACTGGGCCGAACTCGTATGGAGCGGGCTCAGGAACGTGGCGGACAGCGAGATCAAAGGCTTTGACGGTACTGTCGCGGAATATCTGCGCGGCAAGAACTCCGCCCTGAACGTGGTTGGCCGAGTGTTCTTCCACCTCGTTGAGAACAAGAGGGATGAGATTCCCTTTGCTTTTTTGGCCACGTACAGCACCGGCAGCGACAAAAATGTTCTGCACCTCCCCCTCAAGGGCGCGCTGCTCGAATACAAGGACGATCAGGACAAACTCCTTCATCTGCTATCCACCGTCGGCACCGCGGCTGAGAAGAGCGAGTTCATCTCTGAGCTCGTCGAGAGCGGGGAATTGTTCTCCCCCCTTCGCTTCGACGCGGAGGCGG
>JAISLO010000240.1 GCA_031290815.1 Synergistaceae bacterium
GAGCGTCGCAGTCTATCGCGCCGCCCAAGCCCATTTCCGTCATGCCATAGTGCTTATATGTTTCAATTCCGACCGAGTTCAGCTCGTTTACGGCAGTTTCGGGTATATAGTCGGCGGACAGCAGCGCGGATGTCAGTTTGAGGGGCATTCCCTTCGCGCGGGCATAACGAATCAACGCCAACAATTGAGCGGGCATCCCGACTATGGACTCAGCGCCGGTTTCGATCAATGTTCGCGCAGCGTGTTCCAAATTCTCCATCAGGCCGTAGGGCACAGGCGTTGCGTCAAAGCGCCGCAGTCCCCGGCAAATCAGATCTCCGACTCCGTCGGGCCTCAGGCACGGAAGCATTACCAGCATGGTCGTTCCCGGCTGCGCGACGGTCGGCAAGCCTCCCGCGAAAAAATCCGCAGTCAGCTCTATGTCCTCGCTCGTAAAAAAAACGCGTTTCGGCTCGCTGGCCGAGCCGCTGGTAAACAACGTGACAACCCGGCTTATCTCATTTTGCGGCACGCACAAGAGGCGCGCGCCCTCGCGCGTGATGTCGCCGCTGTCCGTGAATGGCAGCCGGCTTATATCGGACAGGTTGTCAATGACAATGCCGTTCAGCCTCCGGCGATAAAATGGGCTATTGTTCCTCGCCCATTCGATCGTTTCCCGCAATTTTTCAAGCTGCCATTCGTCAATGGACACCGCCGCCGTTTTTGCCGAGGCCCACGCGTCAAGCGGCGTCCGCGCGAATTTGGGCAAGATGAGCGTTTTAAAATAGCCATGATCCGGACAGCTCTTTTCGATGAATACTTTTTCATTCTCTTTCACGGTTTCAGCAGATATCCGCCGCAAACATACAGGGCAAACGCTCTCCATCTATCGGTTACCTTCCTCAATTATTAGGACCGTGGGCTCCGCCCACACCCGCAAGGGGACTCGGTCCCCTTGACCGCCAGGGAGCTAGCTCCCTGGCGGGGTCTGGGGCAGAGCCCCAGTGTGTCCTATCGTCTTATCTTTGCACAGCGGCGACGAGAACAAAATATCCTGGACTGGCTGGTATTTCGCGTCCCATGCAATCGCGCAGGGCATCTCGGCTGCCGGTTTGCCATATCAATCGCATAGCGAAATCGCGCAGCGCATGCGTATGGTCTTCGAACAGGAGCTTTTCTCCGGCGTCCCGCAACAGGCTCAGCCAGAAACGCTTTGTCAGCGTGTCATGGCTTGGGTCCGGATCGTACATGTCGGAGATCATAATTATCCCGCCGGGCTTGAGCGTTTGCTTGCATTCGTCCAGCAGACGCTTTTGTTCGTCCTGAGAGGACTGGGCCGATAAGACGCATTCCAGCAAAGCGGCGTCATACAGCCTGTCTTTGGGCAGGCCGTCCCCGGCATAAATAGGCAGATCGCCGAAGAGCGCGCGGCCACGGCGGATCAGGGCTTCGGATTTATCGACTCCTATGGCGTCAAAGCCTTCTTTCCGCAGAAAATTTACGGACGCGCCCAAGCCGCAGCCTATATCCAACACGCCAGAGCCTTTTTTTATGCCGGCCAACTCAATAAGACGCCGCGTCAGGGCCAAACCACCAGGACGCATGACGCCGCCTTCCGCTTCGGTCCATAGCGGCGTTTCATACGAATTCGAAATCATGAATATCGGCTTGTCTCAGACGACGAGCCAGAGGCGCTGCCCGGCGCGATCACAGGCAATCCAGATCCGTCAAAATTTCAAAGCATTTCTCGCACGTTTCCTTGACGACGTCCATGCATATCAAAGCAGGGCTGGTTCCGAAACCGATGATATCCCGGCATTTCTGGCTGCCGAACCGCCCTTCGAACCACGCGGTCAAATCCCGGCACGCTCCAATCAGATTCTGCCCGCTCACATGCAACGACAAAGCGCACGCGCCTCCCGAGAGGGCTCCGCAGTCACTTTGCGCATACATTCCCATGCATAAGCCGCGCAGCGCGCGCACAAGGCTTTCATTTTCCTCGCCTATCGGGTCCAAGCCGACGATGACCGCTACCAACTGGGAACAGCAATTACCGCTTATTTTAAGCCCCATAATGCGGCTTTCGATCGTTTCCATTTATTTACCTTAAATACAGCGGTTATCGGCCGCTCTCGGCAGGTAAAGAATATTTCGGTTTCAGCAAATATTTCTTTGCCAGCGCTGTCTGAGCGCAATCCGCGCAAAGCGGGGAGGCTGGCATATCGGTTTTTTGAGCAAGGTATTCATACTGGGCCTTTGGCATGAAAGGTTTGCCGCATGAGCTGCAATTGATCATCTCAAAGGCCTTGCCCCAGATGGTCCGCGTGAATTCGGTCTCTTCGATCTCTATGCAGCCGGTGGGGCAGACATGCGCGCATGCCCCGCAGCCGACGCAGTCCTCAGGCGGCTCTTCATACGGCGCGGCCACTTTCTTTGTCGTGCCTCGGTTGACCGTGAAAAGACACCCGCACCCAAGTTCCTCGCAGGCGTTGACGCATAAGCCGCACACCACGCAGTTGTTGCCTTTTTCCTCGCTGAAACGGGCGGTTTCGGCAGAGCCGTACTCCCTGGCAAACTGGAGAATTTTTTCATTGTCGGGGGTTTGGGCTAACATGAAACCGATAATCATCTTTCTCATATTTTTGATATCTTCCGTGTTCGTTTCCACCTCAATATCCCTAGTGATCGGAAACACGCAGGATGTCACTATCCGCTTCCTGCCGCCCTCGCTGACCTCAGCGAGGCAAAGCCTGCATGAAGCCAGTCCTCTGAGGGATTCATGATGACACAGCCGTGGGATGGCTATATCGTTTCTGTCCGCTACATCCAGCAGAAATTCTCCTTGCCGGGCGGAACACGCCTTTCCGTTTATCACCGCCGTGACCATCGACATCACTTCACCCCCACCGCCTTGAATTTACAAACATCTACGCAGTTGCCGCATTTTACGCATTTTTCAAGCTCTATGGCATGAGCCTGCTTTATGGACCCATCTATCGCCCCCGTCTGGCACTGCCCCTTGCATACGCCGCATCCCACGCACTTCCCGGGATCTATATAGAATTCCGTCAGTGGTTTGCACACTCCGGCCCGGCATCGTTTGTTCACCACATGCTCCTCGTATTCGTCCCTAAAATATTTCATAGTGCTCAAGACAGGGTTGGGGGCCGTTTTCCCCAGCCCGCACAACGAAGCCTCCTGAACCGTATGGGCTATGTTCTCGAGTAATTCGAGATCCTTCTCCTGCCCGCTGCCCTCACAGATATCCGTAAGGATTTTCAGCATCTGCCGGATGCCCTCCCTGCACGAGACGCATTTGCCGCAGGACTCCTCCGCTAGGAAACCGACATAATACCTGGCAAATTCAACCATGCATGTTCTTTCGTCCGTCACTATCACTCCGCCGGAACCCATCATGGAACCGGCGGCCTGCAGCGTGTCAAAGTCAACGCTGAGGCTCAAGAGGCTTTTTGGGATGCAGCCGCCTGACGGACCGCCTGTCTGAACGGCCTTGAATTCTTTGCCGCCGGCGATGCCGCCGCCGATTTCGTAGATGAGCTCCTCAAGGGTAATGCCCATCGGCGTTTCGACCAAGCCCGTGTTCACGACCTTGCCAACTAGGGAGAAAACCTTTGTGCCAGTGTTGTTGGGGACGCCTATTCGCGAAAACCAGCCGCTGCCGTTTTGAATGATGATCGGTATGTTGGCCCATGTCTCCACATTGTTGAGCACGGTTGGCTGACCCCACAGCCCGAATTCGGCGGAACGGATATATTTTGCCCTGGGCTCTCCGGTCCGGCCCTCTATCGAGGCCATGAGCGCCGATGACTCGCCGCATACGAACGCCCCGCCGCCCCTGACTATTTCCACCTCGAAGCTGTGCTCCCCTCCCATGATATTGTTGCCCAGATAGTTGCGCTCTTTTGCCTGTTCGATCGCGTGACGCATGTTTTTCAACGCAAGGTTATACTCGTCCCTTATATAGATGTAGCCTTGATTGACATCGAGCGCGGCAGAGGCTATGATCATGCCCTCCAAGACGGAATGGGGATCTCCCTCCATGATGCTCCTGTCCATAAACGCGCCGGGGTCGCCCTCGTCGCCGTTGCAGAGGACGTATTTGGGAAATCTGTTTATCTTGCGGCATGTCTCCCATTTGACCCCTGTAGGGAAGCCGCCGCCGCCGCGCCCTCTCAGCCCGGAAGCTTTAACCTCGTCTATTATGCCTTGCTTTGTCATATCGAAGAGCGCTTTGCGCAGCGCCTTGTATCCGCCCGCGTCTATGTAGTCGTCAATGCTGTGAGGATCGATCTCCCCGGCGTTGCGGAGCGCGATTTTCACCTGTTTTTTCATAAAGTCAGTGTCGCGGATGGAACAAACCGTTTTTTTGGTCTTAGGATCTCTATACAACAGACGCTGAATCAATTCGCCTTGTTTAATGGTTTTTCGAGCTATTTCTTCCGCGTCTTCCTGTCTGACGCGGTAATACCCGATGTTGTCAGGCTCGATTTTAATGATGGGGCCGTTCTCGCAAAGGCCGTTGCAGCCGGTCGGCTTAACGTAAGGAATGACCTCCGCGTCATACCGCCCTTTCTCAACCTCGGCTCGAAGCGCTTCCAACACATGAAGGCTGCCGTTTGCCAGGCAGCCAGTGCCGCAGCAGACTTTTACGCATCTGTCACTCATTGGCTTCACCATTCCTGTATCTGTCCAATATATCTCGGACGTCCCGAAGCTTCAGCTTGCCGTGGTATTCCTCATTTATCAGCATTACGGGCGCCAAGGCGCATGCCCCGAGGCAATTGACGGTTTCCACGGAAAACAGGTTATCCGGCGTGACCTCCCCTACGTTGATGCCAAGCGCGCTCTTGATCTCATCGAGGATCGTCAGGGAAGAACGTATGTGGCAGGCTGTTCCGTCGCATACTTTTATTGCGTACTTGCCCTTGGGCTTGAGGCTGAGCGCCTTATAAAACGTCGCCATGCCGTAAAGCCTGGCCATGCGGATATCTAAGTATTCTGAGACGGCCCGCATAGCTTCCTTTGGGATATAGTTGAATTCCCGCTGAATGTCCTGCATAATGGCCAAGGAAAAACGCTTCTCAGGCGCATACCTCGAAACGATTCCCTTAATTTTATCCTCCATAATCG
>JAISLO010000241.1 GCA_031290815.1 Synergistaceae bacterium
ACGATCATACTGGCATTGGGCGTTTTCATTGCCGTTCCCCTCAATCCGGTTCTGCAGTCCCCAACGCTCAAACCGGCGTTCGATTATGTCATATCCGCCCTTTTCGGCGGCTTAGTCGCGCAAACTGTTTTAAAGAGCAGAAAACATTTCATGCTCTACCTACCGCCGTTGGCGGTGAACTTGTTTTTCTTCTACTACACCAAGATCAACGCCGCATATTACATGCTGATCGCCCTTGCCGTGGCTGTTATGGTCAGCGTCACGGAATTCAGGGTACGCCGTAAATCCGCCTGATATTGGTGATCGTTGTGCCCTGGCTTCGCGTATAGCTGGGTCAGGGCAGCCCATTCAGCATGATCTCGAAACTTCGTTCGCTCATGGTTTTCATGTCGAACTCCCCTAGCCGGATGAGCCAATCGACCAACAATCCCCTTGATACAACCACAAATTGTCCGAATATTTCGTCATCGCTCAGGATTGATGTTATGGAGCCTTCCTCGCGGCACTGTGCCAGCATTTCCATGATGATTTTATAAACAGTCCTCTCGGGGCCGGTTTTTAATATCCTCCATTCCGGATATTTCAAGCCGTTGAGATATGTCTTTCTCAGATATGCATCTCCCTGCTCTATACATATCATCTGTACGCGAACAAAAAAAATTTTCAGGCGTTCGAGGGTGGGTAATTTTTTAATTTGGGGGCTTAGTTTGATATCTGAGTATGCAGTGTTGTAAAAATCATCGACGCGCATTATGCCTTCCATCAAAAGTTCGCTTTTGTTCCTGAAAAAATGATATATGCTCCCTATGGAAGAGTGCGACTCTGAGGCGATTTCGCGAATAGTGACGTTATCGTAACCAAATTCGTCAAACAATTTCTGTGCGCATTGAAGAATATGCTGTTTCCTCGCGGACGTGCATTTTTCCCGAGGCGTCTTTGTTTTTTCCATGACAAACCTTCCTTCGCGGTATGGCGCTGTACGGCTGCAGCAGATGTGTTAGCGATTCATCCAAGATAGGATTTCACATTGCCTATTCATGCGTTGCCCAAGCGACGAATTTGACATGCGGATCTCAAACCATGTCTGCGACAAGATGGCAGGAACAGCCCCGCTGGTATGCCAGTTCCTGGCCTGACACAAAGAGCAGAGGGAGAGTGATGTCTTTAGAGTAAGTCAATTCCTTGTTTTCAAGGTGGCTCACTTTTCGACGCCTGTAGCGGCTCTGTTTTTTGGGTGCCTATTGATTGTCCCTCACTGGGGGCATGCGTCATCGCTGCCATTACTTCTTCATCGCCGCCATCCTGGCGATATCACCGTTGATTGCCGCGAACGCGTCTGCTACGTCGGGGTCGAAGTGAGCTCCCTTTCCCTCCATTATGATTTTATAGGCGTCGCCGTGGCTCATGGCCTTCCTGTACACCCTGTCGTCCACGAGCGCGTCGTACACGTCGGCCACCGCCATGATCCTGGCGCACAGCGGGATGTTCTCGCCGGATATGCCGTTTGGATATCCCTTTCCGTTGAACTTTTCGTGATGTCCCTCGGCGATCATGATAGCGTATCGAAGGTAGTGCTGCGTAGGGGTTCTGGAGTACATGCTGCGGAGTATGTCGGCTCCTATGGTCGTGTGCTTCTTCATTAGCGCGAATTCTTCATTGTCCAGGCTTCCCGGTTTGAGGAGTATGACGTCGCTTATTCCGATCTTTCCTATATCATGCATCGGAGCGGCCCTGGAAATCATCTCCAGCTCGTCTTCGGAGAGCTGATTTGAGAAGATATTTCTCCTCTGCAGTTCCCGTCCCAGCATAAGCGCGTACTCGCTGGTTCTGACTACATGCCCTCCGGTGTTGGCGTCACGGCACTCGACTATCTCGGAGAACGATGTGACGATGCTGTTTTCGAGCTCCTTCACAGTGTTTTCGAGGTGCCGCTGATATTCTGAGAAACGCAGATGGAGCTCTATCCTGTGGATGAGTATGCTCCTCTCGAACGGCTTTGTGATAAAGTCCATAGCGCCAGACTCCAGTCCCCTGACCTCCGTCTCGGTGTCGTTGTTCGCCGTGAGGAATATGACTGGGATGCGAGAGAGCACCGGGCTCTGCTTGAGCTTCGCTATCGTCTCAAATCCATCCATGCCGGGCATCTCGATGTCCAGGAGGATCAGGTCGGGTTTCTCCTGAGTGCAAATCTTGAGGGCCTGCTCGCCCGATTTAGCCAACATGAGTCTGTAGTTGTCGGAAAGTTGTCCGTTGATCTGTTTTAAATTAACTAAATTGTCGTCAACTGCCAATATAAGCTTCAACTTAGACACCCTCTCTCTTCACGGCGTGTCAGCTGCCTCATTCATTGTCAAATTTTCCTCGATTTCAAAACATAGCGCAAGTCAATAAATCCATAATTTAAGGAAGATATTTTTGCGTGTTTTGCGTATGCGCAAGTTCTGTCGCACCACATTCGGAGCGGATAATCTCTCCGTTTCGATCCAGGGGCCGTTTGGCGGGAATTTGAGATGCTCCTGACACACAATCTGTTTATTTTATGTATTATGTGTATATTAATGGGCTTCGAGCACTCCCCTGATCTCGTTCAGATCATCGATCCAAGCGTGCGCCATTGTTTGGCTATGGCCAAATCTCCGCTCCCTCTTGCAGATCACGAAGCAGCCGGCCTTGTACGCTGCCTCCAGCCCCTGATCGGAGTCCTCCACCGCCGCGCACTGTTCTGGCGGAAGTTCCAGGCTGGCCGTGACATACCTGTATATCTCGGGGTCCGGTTTCAATCTTTTGAACAGGTCGCCGTACGCCAGGACGTCAAAATAACCTCCCACCTTGCAATGATCGAAAAATTCGTCGACCTTTCTCTTCGAGCTGCTCGTGGCGAGCGCGATCTTGTAACCGTTGTTCTTCAGAAAATCGAGCGCGCTGGTCAAAAACGGGTTCAAAACATCCTCGTATACGATCTCGCCCATCGACCTTTCGGTGAAGGACTCCGTGATCTCCCTGTACTTGGCGTCGCCGATGTCTGGGAAGAGGATGCGGACCACGTCCTTGAACCTCGCCCCCGCGATCGAATTTGCCTGTTCTTCGGTCAATTCGAGGTTGAACTCCCTCAGATGGACGATCTTTAAATCCCTGTAAAGGGGCTCTGAATCTATCATAACCCCGTCCATGTCGAATATTACGGCTTTTATCATAAATGCCGGGCCGCCTCTCGCCTCAGCCGGGAAGGATGCCTCCGCCGCTCATCCTCGTGAAACCGCCCTTTGAATCCGGTCATATCTGTCAACTTCAGCACACGCTATCGCCCCTTCTCCTAGATTACACCGATAGTATCTCACTTTATGATGTCATGGGCAACCCGATTATCGATAGGGCTCGGCGCGTTGTCACTTGTGACGGGTTTTATCTCATGTTTTTTGTTCGATCATACAAAGTGCGGCGGCTTATAGAAGTATCGAGCTCATTTCTTTTGAACGTTACTTTAGCCTCTTCTCCAGTATTATAGCGCCCGAAAGAGATTAGGATGCTCGGAATGCGAGTACCCGACTTTGGCAGTCATCAAGTGGTAGAGAAAATCATAAACGCTTGCGGTGTAGCGGTTTATCTGGGAAAACCTTGTCAAGTTTTATGATTTTTTTTAGTTGTGAAATAAGGTGATTC
>JAISLO010000242.1 GCA_031290815.1 Synergistaceae bacterium
CAAACCATGCGCTGGCCAAACTTGAGAATTGGCTGTGGAAGAGGACCAACCCAGCCGCCGGAAAATAAACTCGCGCTCTGCCACTATAATCTCAACCCGATCATTCATCTGAGCTATACGTCAGAGCGCGCAACTGGTTGCGGATTCCACCCTGTATCTGTTCCCGTTGGGCGGCCCGTCTGCGTCTCGAACTATAGCGGCAGCCGACATGACGCAGGACTTATCAGCCGGATTTCCGTATCCTCGATATGAGGCCGTTCAGATACTTGGCGTCATCCACGGTTATCTTGGCGTCCTTGAAGTAACGTTCCTCAAATCGCGCCACGAAGTCGCGGGCGAGGCTGAAAAGGCGTTCCTCCGGCTCGCGTCCCCGGCGCATCGTCGATATGAACTCCTCCAGGCCCTCGCAAGACCTGCGTTTGTAACCGTGGCGGGTCATCGCGATGTGAAATCCCCTCAGCAGCTTCTCCTCGGCCGTCCTTCGTCGGGCTCGGACAGCAAGGCACAGGACCAGGATAATGACAGCCGCGGCCATTACCGTCAGGACGATCTTGTAATAGTATTCCTCGATCCATCCCAGCTTATCGGCAAAGTCGTCGACAGCGACGCCCGGGTTGCTGATGATCTCCCTTATCCTGTAAAATGCCTCGCTCTGAGTCTCATTATCGTACTCCATGAAAATGCGAGATATCTTGTAATTCAGGACATCCAAGTACATGGAGAATATGCCGTACCTCTGGCTGTCCGCTTCGGCAAAGGCGCCGCTCTCGCCTCCGGGGGTGGGATCGTAGCGCCGCCAGAGATTTGATTTGCCGTCCCACGCCTCGACCCAAACGTGAGCGTTGTTCTGACTTACGATGTAGTAGCCTCCGCTGTCGTTGTACACGCCTCCCAGATATCCTGCGACAAGCCTTGCCGGAACGCCGGACAAGCGCAGCATCACGGCCATCGCTGACGCGAAGTATTCGCAGTTGCCATGCCTGACGTTGAAGAGAAAATCCTCGAGCGGCGCGGGCGACACCGGAAGGTCCTCCAGGGAGTAGGTGAATCTCGGGGGTGAGAGATAGTTGATTATGGCGCGGGGCTTCTCGCTGTCGTCGAGCCCGCTCACAAGTTCATCCACCAGAGATTGGACCAATGAATTGTTGAAGTTGTCCGGTATGCTCAGATAGCGCATGATGTCGGCGCGTTCGCTCGATTGTGAGTAGGAGGAGGATATCCTGGAGACGGCCTCATATTCGTAACGCTTTGAATACATGGAATTCCCCCGTCCAGTGCGGCGGTATATCCCTTGGCCGAATCCGACTACTCCGTCTCCGTTGGTCGATATGGGAAAATCAAGCGCGAACAGCCAACTGCTAGGTCCGGGCTCCATGACTATGGACTGCCTCACGGCATCCCCGCCGACGTCGGACGGAGATTGTGCGGGATATCTCCTCGACGGAAGCCACGAGGTTCCCGTAAATACGTCAAGCACTATTCCCCTCCAGTATAGATCCTTGGGCGGTATCAGTTTCATCTCCGCCCTGAAGGCGATGGCGTCGTTATCCTGAATATTCTTCACCGATCCAAGAAAGAGGGAGTCGGAGAATCCAATCCTGGCTTCCTGCTGAGTGCTGGAACCGGGCCCCCTCAGCGAGACCACCGCCGCCCTGGGAGCCATGAAGAAGAGGACGAGGCAGATGGGCAGCATAGTACACCATATAACTGACGACCTCACAAAGATCTGTCCGGAGACTCCGAGCGACAGGACGGCAGCGGGCTCCTTTTCGAACCATGCAGCGAGCAGCAGTTCAAATCCAGCGAGGAAACTTATCAAAAAACAGTAATAGAGCAGCATCTGGCCCATGTTTACAATCGCGGAGCAGACTACCGAGATCACAATCATCGACATTATCTGAACGTAATCGCGGGAGCGGCGGTCTTCGAGCATTTTGACTACGACCATCATCATGATGGCTTCCGTAAACGTCTCGACGATCGTCTGGCGCGTGATGCGCAAGAACGCCGACGCCATGATGGCGAGCGATGTGATGTTGAGAACGCTTCTCGGCGGCCTCGGCAAACTGGCAAAGTCAAGATAGAGCGAGAGCAGAACTCCCGCAAATATCATCACTCTGAACGGAAACTGGATGACGGAGGAAGAGGCCATGAAGGCGACGGCAATGCTCGCCACGGTATTTAATATCAGCAGACTCTTAAGAGATATGCTTTTTTTCATAGAGCGCGAGCCATGCCAGCATCGACAGCTTATCGGACTTCGAGCCGGCCGGCTGCCGGAGGGTTCCCCCGCTCGCAACGCCTATCGCTGCGCCCGACCTGAGAGAATCGGATATCTCCCTCGATGCTATCGACAGGGCGCGCTCCAGCCCATATTGTTCCAAGCCATCCAGATCGATGATCCCGCCTGACTTGTGTCCGCCGTCGTCCGGCGATCCGTCGTATAACTTGGTGTTGAGACGCCCGGTTCGGGCGCTCGACTTCCAGTGCACGTGCTTCATCGGGTCGCCCTCAGAATATGGGCGAACGCCAACTATGTCCGCCTCCTGCGGGGGCTGGATGGCTGCGGGCTGAACGCTGGGGTCGTCCGTATCCACGAACATCGCTTCCTCATGAAGAGATGCCTTCCTTGGGAAGACGATCATTCCGCTCTCCTGATCCATCTGCTTGTATCGCTTGAAGAAGTTGAACGGATAGACCGAGGAGACTTCTATCTCCCCGACGAAATTGTACCCGCGCGACGGAAACGAGAACACGACCGAACCGCTCTTGCATTCGCCGGGCTGAATCACGGGAAAGAACAGATTCGTTCCGCCAACCTTTACGTCTATCAGAAACACCGGCACGCGCCGGCGCGTGTTGGTCACGTCGACGGTTAGAAGGAACGGCGCGCCGGCGTATATCTCGTCCGGAAACGACAGCGACACGTCTACCCCCATGAGATTGCTCCTGCCGGCCACCCCGGACGCTGACATATACCCGAGCAGGAGGGCGGTCGCGAGATAGTGGAGGTTGTTGCCGCCGTTTACGGCCAGCACGCCCATGATGATCGTCATGAATATGTAGATCATCCCGGTGCTTCGCACCCGTATCACGCGCTTCATCACAGAGCGGGGACCTCGTCCATGATGGATTGAAGAATCCTGGCGCCATCCGGCCTCGATCCGTCCTTAAACTGCAGCCTGTGCAGCAGCACGTCGCACGCGAACGCCTTTACATCCTCGGGGATGACGAAGTCCCTTCCGCGCATCCAGGCAACACACCTCGCGCACTTCAGCAGGACCATGGCCCCACGCGTCGAGATCCCGCACGCGATGAGGGGGTGGGATCTGGTGCTCTCCGTCACGGAGAGAATATAATCCAGAATCCTGTCGCCGGCGGTTACCCCGTGCTCTATCTCCCTTTGAATAGCGGCCACCGACGCCGCGGAGAGAATGGGGGACAGGTGATCGATGGAGCGTCTGTTGAGCCCTAGCCTCAATATGTCGCGCTCGGAGTCCCTGTTGGGATATCCTATCGACATCCTCATCATAAAACGATCCATCTGGGACTCTGGCAATGGAAACGTCCCGGCGTATTCCGCCGGGTTCTGCGTGGCCATCACTATGAAGGGCTCCGCAAGCCTGTACGTAATTCCGTCTATTGTCGCCTGCTCCTCTCCCATGGACTCCAGAAGAGCGCTCTGGGTCTTGGGCGAAGCCCTGTTTATCTCGTCGACCAGTACGAGGTTGTTGAAGATCGGGCCAGGATGGAACTCGAACTCGCCTCGCTCCGCCCTGAACACGTTGAGTCCAGTGACGTCCGTCGGGAGCAAATCGTTGGTGCACTGAACGCGCCCGAACGTGAGCCCCAGCACGCGCGCGGTCACGACGGCCAGGGTGGTCTTGCCGAGCCCCGGAAGGTCCTCGATCAGTATGTGGCCCCCGGAAAACACGCAGGTCAGAACCTTTATGAGCGCTTCATCCTTTCCGTGAAGGTACGGTGATATATGTTCCATTATTCCGACCACGGTGTCATTTTTTATATCTAGAAAACTCATTCGTCCACTTCCCAACATTGCCAATACAAAGCATTGATGAAAAACCTGCCGCGGATTACCTCGAGTTCTATCTGCGGCAACCAGCGGCAAGCGCAAGAGCTCATCGAGGCCATAGACCTCCTAAGCGATCTTCTTATTCTCGACGTCCTTCAGCACTATACACTCTATGCATTTTGAGGGACACTTCTCGGCGCAAGCGCCGCAGTTCGTGCACTTGCCAGGGTCGATCCTGGCAAGGCTGCCCTCGACCGTGACCGCTCCGGCTTGGCATGTGCGCGCACAGATGCCGCAGCCTATGCAGCCGGCCTTGCAGACACGTTTTACATCCGGCCCTCTCCACTTCGAGCTGCAGATCACCTGAATGTTCGAAGTCACCGGAACGAGCGCCAGCACGGATTTGGGACAGATCGACACGCATGCGCCGCAGCCTACGCACCTGTCGGGATCGATCAAAGCGAGCCCGTCAACCATGGAAATAGCGTCGAAGGAGCAAACCTTAGCGCAGGTGCCGAGTCCCAGGCAGCCAAACGGACAGGCGTTCGGCGAGCCGCTGGGCACTATCGCGGCGGAGCGGCAATCCCCGACGCCGTCGTATCTGGCGTTGCGAACGGAGACGTCAGGCGATCCCTTGCACTTGAGAAAGGCCATCTTGGGGATGGATTCCTCGCTGGCGACGCCCATGATTTCGGCTATGCTCTTTGCAAGCGAAGGCCCTCCGGCCGCGCAGAGGCTGGTCTTCGCCCCTCCGTTCACTATGCCGTCGGAGTAGCCGTCGCATCCGGGATAGCCGCAGCCTCCGCAGTTGGCCCCGGGCAGTATCTCGCGAATTTTAGACACCCGTTCGTCCGTTACCACTAAGAACTTTATGGACGCGAAAGCGAGCAGGGCTCCAAAGACCATTCCCAGCAGGCCCATTACGATCGTGGGATAAAACACTCCGGCAATTGAGATCATGTTATTCTGCCCTCCTCACTTTATGATGCCGCTGAAGCCCATGAAGGCTATGGACATCAGGCCGGCCGTGACCAGCGCTATGGGCAGCCCGCGCAGGCATCTCGGTATGTTGGCGTTGCGGTCGATGCGCTCCCTGATGCCGGCCATCAGTATTATCGCGAGCAGAAATCCTATGGATGAACCGAGCGCGTTGACTATAGATTGGACCAGGGAGTATCCCTCGTTCATGTTGATGACAGCCACCCCGAGCACCGCGCAGTTCGTCGTGATGAGGGGAAGGAATATCCCAAGCGATTTGTAGAGCGCCGGGTTGATCTTCTTCAAAACCAGCTCCACGAACTGCACGAGCGCCGCTATTATGAGGATGAACGAGAGTGTGTAGAGGTACTCGAGATGGAGCGGGACCAACACCTTGTAGTAGGCGATCCATGTCATGACCGCAGCCAAGACCAGGACGAATATGACCGCCACTCCCATGCCCTTGGCCGTCTCCGTCTTGGTCGATACGCCAAGAAACGGACAGCATCCCAGGAATCTGGACAAGAGGATGTTGTTCACGAATATGGAGCCCAGGAATATCCAGAGGAGGTCCATCACTTGTCACCCTCTCCGACGGCGTTCGCCGCGGATGCGTCCTTTGACTTCTCCGGTGCCGGCGTGGCCTTCACTCCGCAGATGGAGGCGCTTCCGCACGCGGCGCAGCCTCCGCTCTCTGCGGCATCTGAAATCTCCTCTCCCCGCTTCTCCGCGGACCGGTTCTGAAAGAAGCGGAAGACCCCCATAAATATTCCCAGCGTTATGAAGCCTCCGGGTGCCAGGATTACCAGCAGGGCCGGCTGGAAACCAGCCGGAGTCACGACCACGTCGAAGACCGAGCCGTTGCCGAGCAGCTCGCGCACCACGCCTATGGAGGTCAGGGCAATGGTGAACCCAAGCCCCATTCCTATGCCATCGAAGAGCGACTCGATAACCCCGTTCTTGAATGCGTAGGCCTCGGCGCGGGCGAGTATTATGCAGTTTACGACGATGAGGGGGATGAATATCCCCAGGGACTTGTCGAGCGCCGGCGCAAAGCCGGATATCAAAAGCTGCACGACCGTCACGAATCCCGCAATGACCACGATGAAGATCGGGATGCGTATCTCATCCGGCACAAACCTCCGAATGGCCGACACAGCCAGGTTGGAGCCTATCAGAACCGCCGTGGCGGCTATCCCCATGCCGACGCCGTTGATCGCGCTCGTCGATACGGCGATCGTCGGACAGAGCCCTATGCACTGAACCAGTGTGGGGTTCTCGTTTGCAATTCCATTTTTGATAATCTTGAATGGATTCATCTCAGATGCCTCCCTTGAGCTCCTTGCTCCAGTACTCCAGAGCGACGTTCACTCCGTCCGCGACAGCGTTGGACGTTATCGTGGCCCCTGATATAGCCTGAATATCCCCGGGCGCTGCCGACGCGGATTTCACGACTGAGAGTCTGTCGGCATTCACGTTGTCGAACTGGCCGGAGAACTGCGGGAGAGGCGCCTTTGCGCCGAGCCCCGGCGTCTCCGTATGGCCTAGGATGCGTATCGCCCGCACTCCACCGGTGCTTGGGATGCCCACGACCATCTCTATCGGGCCGCCGTAACCCTTGGACTTGACGGTTATGCAGTAACCGGCCGGCTCGCCGCCCTTCTTTGCCTCGTTTATTTCTGTTATGACCGGATCGGCGTTCTCCGCGATATCGATCGGGGTAAAGGAGTCGGCATCCGGGAGGACTCCTTCCAGAGCTTCGTTCTTGAGCCTCTCCTGGGTCTGCTGTATGGGAACGAGCGTTATCTCGTGGACAACTCCGAGTATGAGCCCGGTTATCGCCGTCACAGTGAACAGTATGATACCGAGCTTCGCGATTTTTTTGAAATTCTCCCCGCCGGAGATCTCTCCGGCCGTTTGCGAGCTATTTTCCGCCATGGCTTTTCACCTCCCCGAGGATGCGAGGCATCGTGAGCCTGTCTATGATGGGCGTCGTCAGGTTCATTATCAGTATGGAATACGACACTCCCTCCGGGTATCCACCAAATGACCGGATCAGGGATGTGATGATCCCGCAGCCGAGGGCGAAGAAAACCTGTCCCTTCGGAGTCATGGGGGAGGTAGTGTAGTCCGTGGCCATGAAGAACGCGCCGAGCATCAGCCCGCCTGTGAGTATCTCCAGCAGCGGGCCGCCGGGACGCCCGATGAGCGCCTGGAGGACGGCCACCGTCGCTATGTAAATGACGGGGATTCTCCAGGAGATGATGCCCTTGAACAGCAACAGTCCCCCTCCGACTATGATCGCCAGAGCCGAGGTCTCTCCGATGCAGCCGCCTATGTTGCCGAGGAACGCGTCGACAACGGACGGAAGCGT
>JAISLO010000243.1 GCA_031290815.1 Synergistaceae bacterium
ATCCTCCCTGTAATGCCTGCGATGACGGCGTCCCTGCCGCCGCCAGCGCTCCACTCTATGGGATCGCCGATACGGATCAGATGCCTGTACGGCGATACCCTTCTCGAGAATATCGGGACGAGCGGCTTTTTTGTGAGATAAGCGAAGACGGCCGCGCCGGGAGAGGTTGACGTCTCCAGCCCAAAGAACTTCGACTGTATTCCGCTCCCGCCGCCGTGCTGATCCGGCAATATCCCAAGAAACTCACCCCTGCGAAGCACCGCCGCGGCCCTGGTCATCGGCACGCTCTTAGGCATGCTCGTCACCCCGACCCTGGCCCTCATGCGCTCGATCAGTCCGTGGTCGTCCGTCTCCTGCACGATTGCCGTAACCCTGTGCCCCCTCTGAGCCAGCCATGCCGCCGCAAGCTCCCAGTTGCCAACGTGCCCCGACACCAGTATCGCGCCCCGCCCGTCGAGTGAATCGAGAAGAGTCTCGTTCTCAGCGTCGACCCATTCGAGCGCCAGCCGAGGATCTCTCTGAAGCATTATGAACTCTATGCCCGTCCAGACGAGGTGGTCGTAAGTACCCCTCAGGATGCGTTTCCGTTCCTTACCGCTGGTGTCAGGCAGGGCTATTTCAAGGTTCCTCTCCGCAACACGCCGCCTCGGCGCTATCAGCCGGAGGGGCACTGCGAGCGCGGCGGCCAGGAAATTCGCCCCGACTCCCGGACGCAGTACTTTCGACAGCGCCGCAACGACTGTCTCCTTCCAGTTCACGGCAACAAGAAGTTCGCCACTCGGACGGACGCCGGCAATGCCTATCCTCGGCGGCGCAGAAGGCGAAAGTCCCTCTTGCCCACGCGCACCTGCACGTACCCGCCGGGGAGCACGTCCTCAGGGGTTATCTGCCTGGCTTCATCGGACTGTTTTTCCCCGTTGAGATATATTCCGCCCTCCCTTATCTTGCGCTTGGCCTCTCCCTTCGAGGAGACTCCGCCGGATGCGACGAGCCCATCGATCAGGGGGGTCGGGATCGTTATGTCCCCCGTCGGGATTTCAGCCGCCAGTGTGTCGAGGAGCTCGGATGACGCCGATCTGACGTCGGTCTCGCCGAACAGCACGGCGCTCGAGTCTCGCACTCGCCGCGCCGTGTCCGCGCCGTGAACGCGCTCCGTCATCTCGAACGCCAGCCGCCTCTGGAACTCCCTTCTCTCCGGATGGGCCGCGTGATCCGACGCGAGAGCCGATATCTCATCCAGGCTCATGAATGAATACATCCTATGAAGCCTCTCTATGTCGCGATCGTCGGCATTGATCCAGAACTGGTAGAACTTGTACGGGCTCGTCTTGTCCGGGTCGAGGTACACAGCGCCCTCCTCGGACTTGCCGAACTTCTCGCCAGACGCCGCCAGCAGGAGCTGAAACGTTATGCCGTAGGCGGAGCCGGATCTGCGCTTCCGGATCAGGTCTATGCCGCCAATGATGTTTACCCGCTGGTCGTTTCCTCCCATCTGGAGACAACAGTTCATCTCGCTGTACAGATGATCGAAGTCCTCCGCCTGCAGCAACAGGTAGGAGAGCTCTGTATACGTGATACTCTTCTCCGGGTCCTCTATGCGGCTTCTGACGTAGTCCCTGTTGATCAGGAAATTCACCGGGAAGTACTTGCCCGTGTCCCTCAGGAACTCGATGAAACCTATCCTGGAGAGCCAGTCGTAGTTGTTGGCCACGATCGCTGAGTTGGCCCCGCAGCCGAAGTCGAGGAACTTCGTGAGCTGCCCCTTTATGCAGTCGACGTTGTGTTGAACCTGGTCAACCGAGAGCAGCCTGCGCTCCTTTGTCTTGCCGGATGGGTCTCCTATCAGGCCGGTTCCTCCGCCGGCGAGGGCTATCGGCCGGTGTCCAAGCCTCTGGAGCCACGCCAGGCCCATTATCGGCACCATGTTGCCGACGTGCAGGCTGTCGGCGCTCGGGTCGAAGCCGACATATCCGGAGATCATCTCATTTTCCATCTTACGGCCCAGATCCTCCGGGCTGCTGCACCATTCGACGAATCCGCGCTCGGACATTATCTCGTAAAAGTTATGAGGCATGATATCTCTCCCTTGCCGCAGGGCGGAATCGGCTCCCGCCAAACCCGCGTTCTGATGACGATCCAACGCCGCTCTGACGATTCGACCGGCGTCCCTCTAATAATACCATACCGCGTGACCTGCGGCGCCCTCATCCCACACCACGAACAGCCTGCCCATCTCGTTCATCGTCTCTCGGAGACGGTTCGTCGATTCGTCGTCCACTATATCCTCACCGTCCGGGTTCAGCATGGCGTTTATGGACGGCATATCGGCAAGGGCCATACCCAGCTTTGGCAGGTCGAGGAACAGCCACCCTATCGCCGACTTCTCGGACAGGAGCAGTTCGGGAACATCGGGATTTCTCTCGACGTCCGGCTCCGTCAGGCCGATCACCGTATCCTTGCCGTTTCCTGCAGCGAGGATGGTAAACGGCATGCCCGTCACGCCTCCGTACTCGTACCCCGGGACCTCCCTCAGTTCGGCCCCGAGGAACAGGTCGGACCAGAACCTCTCTATCAATTTTTTGGACTCGTCCCCCCTGTCCGGCATATCGAGAACGAGACCAGGGAGATCGAACCACAGCACCTGGGTGTTCCCTCCGACCGAGAAGACGGTGACCCCGGACAACAGGCTCTGAATCTCCGATCTCTTCATGCCGAGCCTCTGGAATTGATCCGACATATAGCGTATGGGGGACGGGAACGATGACACATCCCTTGGAGGCGATATGTTGATGCCCAAGGACGCTATCAGGGGATCCGGAATGAACAGTTCGCTCTCGGACCAGTCATATTCCTTCACGGACTTCATGAATTGCCTTCCGGCCAGATCCTCGATGCCCTTGACGCTCCACAGTATCCGGCCCATTCGAACGCCGGACTCGCCCGTCTCCTCCGACGACTTCCACGACAGCTCCACCTCGAGCGGTATGGATGCCGTCCCCCCTCCCGTCGTCATAGAATGGAGCACGCCGCCGTCCGAGAGCTTCAGCCGTCCCTCCCAGCTGCCGCCGATGCTCCAATTCCCTCCCGCGTTTCCAGCAGGATTCGCAGGGTTCCTCCCGGCTGAATCCAACATCTTCTCCATGTCGTACAGGGAGTCGGAGACGCGGGCTGATTCGCCTGGCAGACCCACGTAAAGAGGGGAGGCGATGTTGTCCGCCCTTATCTGGATGGCGCTGTCCAGGTCGGTGACGCGCACCTCTGGGTTGTCGAAGCACAGCCGCCATCTGCTCGGAAGGTCGCCGGACAACATGGCTGCGCGTTCCTCCGGGGGTATGGTGAACGCGCCGTAAACCGCGAGCCCGTTCTTACGCTCCGTCACGACGACAGCGGTCTGGTCCGACGCGGTCAGCAGGGGGATGACGGAGGCAACGGGCGAGACTCCGCCCGGCGATACGGTCGAACTTTCCAGGAACAATCGCGCGGCGTACAGTGGAAACTCCGCCCCTGACGAGCTCATCATTATGAACGGCGCTGCGGCGTCCGGCGCGGGCAGAGTGGACAGGAGATCCAATGGTATCCAGCTCCTGTCCGTTACGGTCAGGGAGAAAGCGACCAACAGCGGGGCGGCGAGCAGAGCCGCCGCCAGGCAGATGAGGATGACATCGGTATTGACAGAACTCTCCAGCCTTTCGGGGCGATGGAGATTCTTGAAATTATGGCAGCGTTCGGCGCTCAACGCTTGAGATTCCTGGCCGATCTCAGGATCATTCTGGTGGATTCGAGAAGAGGCATGAGCACCGAAAAGTCGTTTGACATGGCGCATATCTCCCTGAGCGACTCCGTCTCGGAAGATATTTCGCGAAGAATGTCCATCATCGCTTCGCGATCGGCAGCTTCCCCTGGAGCGGCCAACCCCGTATCGGCGGGAATGACCTCGTCCTTGCGATCCAGGCTGTAGGAAGCGCCGGCGCTCGGCACGGCCGCGCCGTATCCGAGATTGCGGATTCCGGCCGCGAGAGACTCGGACGACTTGGGTTCGCCGTGAGTCACGAAGAACACAGCCCCGCGTTTGAAACCCCTCGCCCACTCCAACAGGTCGTTCCTGTCCCCGTGGGCGGAGAATCCCCCCAGCGTGTACAGCTTCGCTCCGACCGCAATGTCCTCGCCGGCTATCCTGACGTGTTTCTCGCCGTCCACCAGACGCCGGCCGAGGGTTCCTTTGGCCTGATATCCGGTGAAGAAAACCACGCAGTTCTCGTTCCACAAGTTGTGCTTGAGGTGATGCAATATCCTGCCGCCGTTGCACATGCCGCTCCCGGCAAGCACTATGGCGTGCCCTGTCTCGTTTATGGCCCTCGATTCGTCCACGGCGGACGTATACTTCAGCCCGTCCGGACAGAACGGGTTCCGCCCGGCACGTGCGTATTCCCTCGTTTTGCGCGAGAGCAGCGGTATGTACTTCTCGTATATCCGAGTCGCCTTCTCCCCCATGGGGGAGTCGAAGTATATGGGCGGCGTTTTGGGAAATTCGTCCGAGTCCTGGAGACGGAGTATTTCGTAGAGCACCCTCTGCGCCCTGCCCACCACGAAGGTCGGAATCAATATCTTTCCCCTGGATCGAATCGCCGCCTCCAGCTCGCGGCGAAACTCCCGCCTCGTCTCGTCGAGGCTCTTGTGAAGCCTGTCTCCATAGGTGGACTCTATTACGACGTAGTCCGCCTCCTCTATCACTGTCGGCGAACGGTCTATGATCGTGTTCTTTGGTCCGATGTCTCCCGAGAAGACGACCTTCACGGACTTTTCCGCGTCCTTCAGCCAGATCTCCGACATGGCCGCTCCGATGATGTGACCGGCGTCGCGGAAGCGGAGGGAGACATCCGGGGTGATCTCGACGCGGTCGTCATAACCCGTGTACTCGAACCGTTCGAGTGTGTCCTCCACATCCTTCTCATCGAATGCCGGACGGACGGGAGGCAGGCCCTTTCGGGAGTTCTTCCTCGTGCGCCACTCCGCGTCCTCCGTCATCAGCTTGACGGTGTCCCTCAGCAGCACCGCCGAGAGATCTATCGTGGGGTCCGTCGCCCATATTCGGCCCTTGAAGCCGTTCTTGACCAACTGCGGCAGGCGTCCGCTGTGATCGACATGCGCGTGTGTGAGCACGACAGCGTCGATATCCGACGGAGAGAACGGAAACGGAGCGGCGTAAAGCCGATCAGAGTCAGCGCCCTGACGCATTCCGCAATCGACGAGAATCCTGCTCCCCCCGGCCTCCAGCAGGTACGAGGATCCGGTGACCTCGCCGGCTGCGCCGTAAAATGTTATTCTGGCGGACGACAACAACAACGCCTCCCTGAATCATGACGCGCCTCGTCTTTCGAGGGCACGGCAGAGGATGAGATTGAAATATCGCTTTTTATGAGTATATCCCACATTCGTCAGGTTATAAAGAGAAAATATGATATTTTTTATATGAGCATCAAGTGCATTAATTGAAAAAGTAACTGCAACTCGGCGTGGGGGCGCGAGTTGCGATAAATCTTGCATCAAGTCTCTCGGGTTTGTCGTCTGAGACAAGCTGATGCCCTTTAAAAACGCCCGCCTGGATCTGTTCAGATCCAGGCGGGCGTCCCGTTTTGCCATCAGAATGTTTTTACTTCGTGAGCAGCGTGAGCATGGAGCCTGCAGCGACGGCCGTTCCGATGACTCCGGCCACGTTCGGTCCCATGGCGTGCATGAGGAGGAAACTGCCCGGGTTCTCCTTCTGCACAACCCTCTGGACGACGCGGGCCGCCATCGGCACAGCGGAAACGCCGGCCGACCCTATGGTCGGGTTTATCTTGCCGCCGGAGAGGATCTTAAAGACCTGTCCGAGCGCCAATCCGCCGGCCGTGCTGGCTGCAAAGGCCACGAGGCCGAGACATATGATCTTGACAGTGGTGATCTGCAGGAACGTCTCTCCCTCCATCGTCGCGCCGACCGATATGCCGAGGAATATCGTGGTCGCGTTCAGGATCTCGTTCTGAGCGGCGAGGTTCAGGCGTTCGGTGCAGCCGGACTCCCTCAGCAGGTTGCCGAACATCAGCATTCCGACGAGGGGAACACAAGCGGGCAGTATCAGCCCGCACACGACGGTCGAGACTATCGGGAAGAGGATCCTCTCCAGCCTCGATACGGGGCGGAGCTGGTCCATCTTTATCGCCCTGTCGGCCTTGGTGGTCAGCAGCTTGATGACTGGGGGCTGAATCAACGGGACGAGTGACATGTAGCTGTACGCCGCCACAGCCACCGCGCCCAGGATCTGCGGCGCGACCTTGCTGCAGAGGTATATCGCAGTCGGGCCGTCTGCGCCGCCGATTATTCCTATTCCGGCCGCTTCCTGGATTGTGAATCCCCAGGCCATCGCTCCCGCTACCGCAATGAAGACGCCGAGCTGCGCCGACGCTCCAAGGAGAAACGTGATAGGGTTCGCCAGAAGCGGCCCGAAGTCAGTCAGAGCGCCGATGCCCATGAATATTATTATGGGATACAGCTCGTGATCGATGC
The DNA here is from genome assembly GCA_031290815.1 of Synergistaceae bacterium. GTDB lineage: Bacteria > Synergistota > Synergistia > Synergistales > Synergistaceae > JAIRWR01. Next base: position 6,544 of record JAISLO010000243.1, read on the forward strand.
CGAAGCTGACCCAGTACAAAAACCCGCCGTGGACGTTGTCCTTGGTGACTCCATCGAGGATTCCGGAGAGCGGCAGGTTTGCCAGGAGGCAGCCGAACGCGATCGGCAGCAGCAGCAACGGCTCGAACCCCTTCTTTATCGCCAGATAGAGCAGGGCGAACGAAACGCCCAGCATGGCCAGGTTCTTCCACGTAAGTCCCAATATTCCAGAATTTAAATATATTCCCTGCAGTGCGCTGAGATAGATTTCACCAAAATTCATTATTTTTTACCTCTATCAAAGCCAAGCCCAATCAGGCTCAGCCGATTACAAGGAGAACATCGCCTGTATTTACGGAGTCGCCCTCTTTGCAGCTTACCTGAACGATCTTGCCGCCGACCGGCGCGAATATCTCGTTCTCCATCTTCATAGCCTCGAGGATCAGGACGAGCTGTCCCTCGGTCACCGTGTCTCCCTCCCTGACGGGGAGCTTCCATATCTTGCCAGGCATCGGGGACGTTATGGTCGATCCGCCGGCGGGAGCCGCAGCGGCCGGTTTGGGCGCAGGAGCCGCGGCTGCCGGCTTTGGAGCCGGGGCGGCCGCCGCCGCGGGAGCCGCAGGCGCCGCTGCTGCTGGAGCTGGGGCGGACGCCGCAGGCGCGGCAGAGCCCTGCTCTTCCACCACTACGTCATACGATTTTCCGTTAACTGACACTTTGTAAGTGCGAGCCATTTTAAAAAGACCTCCTCTGAGTCGTTTTATTATTGTTTAAACTTTGTATAAGCCAGTAAAGTCAGGCTGCGGTCAATCGGCAAATCCCTCCAGGTTATCGATTCGGCCGTTTATCCTCCATGCTGAGACGGGACGATTCCGCGTCTGTGTGAAACCAAGAACCCTGACACCGGTTCCCAGGGTTGCCGATATAGCCGCAGTGATCACCGCGACCAACTCGCCGTCGTCGTCCGACGCCTCCTGGATGAGATTCGCCTGGCTCTCCGCCGGGGCGCTCACCGCGCTGGATTGAGCCGGTGCCGTGCCCGGCTGGGGTTTTATCTCGGGCTTTTCCGGCTTCGACGTATTTTCTATTGATGCGGCCACCTGTTTCAGCAGCATCATCACCAGCATAAGCCCCGCTATTACGAGAAACACAATACTGAACGCTATGACGGACATGGCGAATCCGCCAAAAGCTCCCTCAAACTGGAAATTCATGGTTCAAGCCTCCATTAACCTGGGTTGACGCCGTGCTTGCGCTTCGGACGCAGTTCCCGCTTATCCTCTGTCATGACCAGCGCCTGATACAGCGCCAGCCTCGTCTCCTCCGGGAGAATCACCCTGTCCACAAATCCGCGGGCCGCAGCCACGTAGGGATTGGCAAACGCCTCGCGGTACTCCTCTATCTTCTCAGCGCGAGTCGCAACCTTATCCGCGGCCGCGTCTATCTCCTTGCGGAATATTATGTTGGCGGCTCCCTCCGCGCCCATGACTGCGATTTCCGCCTGCGGCCACGCCAGCACTACGTCGGCGCCCAGGTCTTTGCTGCACATGCCGAGGTATGAGCCGCCGTATGCCTTGCGGAGGACTACCGTTATCTTTGGAGCGGTGGCCTCGCTGTAGGCGTAGAGGAGCTTGGCCCCATGTTTTATGATGCCGCCCATCTCCTGGTTGAGACCGGGGAGATATCCCGGGACGTCCTCGAAGGTCACGATCGGGACGTTGAACGAATCGCAGATGCGGATGTGCCTCGCGGCTTTGCAAGATGCGTCGATGTCCAGACACCCGGCCATAACCCTGGCCTGGTTCGCTATTATTCCTATGACGTGCCCTCCGACCCTGGCAAACCCTGTGACTATGTTCATCGCGTACAGCGGCTGCACCTCGAAGAAGTCGGAGTTGTCGACCACGCGGCGGATTACGTCCCGCACGTCGTAACCCTTGTTCGGGTTGGTGGGTACTACCTCTCTGATGGATATGTCGGCGCGGGCGGGGTCGTCCCCGGTTTCTTTGTAGGGCGGTTCCTCCAGATTGTTGCTCGGCAGGAAAGACAGCGTCTTGCGGACCTGTTCGTAACACTCGTCCTCGTTCGCCGCGAAGAAGTGAGCGACGCCCGACGTCTGGTTGTGTGCCCTAGCGCCGCCGATCTGTTCTGACGTCACGTCCTCGCCAGTCACGGCCTTTATGACCTGCGGTCCTGTGATGTGCATTACGCCGACCTTGTCGACCATGTAAACGAAGTCCGTGAGGGCTGGGCTGTAGACCGCGCCTCCGGCGCAGGGGCCGGCGATTACAGACAGCTGCGGCACAACTCCCGAGGCCTTGACGTTGCGGAAGAAGATGTTGCCGTATCCGGAGAGGGCGTCCACCGCTTCCTGAATCCTCGCCCCTCCCGAGTCGTTTATTCCGACGCAGGGAGCGCCGTTTTGAACCGCGAGGTCGAGGACCTTGCAGATCTTTTTGGCGTGCGCCTCGCCCAATGACCCGCCGATGACGGTGAAGTCCTGGCTGAAGACATAAACGATGCGTCCGTCGACTGTTCCGTAGCCGGTAACCACGCCGTCGCCCGGAAAAACGGTCTTCTCCATGCCGAAGTTAGAGCATCTGTGTTCCACCAGCTCATCGAGCTCTACAAAACTGCCGGGATCGAGGATTTTGTCTATCCTCTCCCTCGCGGTCAGCTTGCCCTTCTCGTGCTGTTTGGCGATAGCGCGTTCGCCACCGCCCTGCGAGGCCTTCTCGCGACGCTCGATAAGTTTCTCGCAGAGTTGATCGATTGTACGATCAGCCATACCTGACAAACCTCCTT
>JAISLO010000244.1 GCA_031290815.1 Synergistaceae bacterium
TGCACCCGGCCTTCTCGGCGCGAACCTTGTCCAGATAATCGATGCGGGCTGTGCCTATGCGCCCCGGCCCTATGACGTTGACGAGTATGTTGTCGCGTCCGAGCTCCTGCGACAGCGTCTTGGCGAGACCGACCACTCCCATGCGAAACGTGTTCGACAGGATGAGGTTGTCGAGAACGGCCTTCACGGATGACGACGTAGAGTTGAGTATCCTGCCTCCGCCGTTAGCTCGCATGGAGGGCAGAACTTCACGGATAGCGCGTATGTACGACAGCAGCGTCAGCTCGTAAGCATCCTGCCACGCTTTGTCGTCAAACGAATCGAACGTGCCCGCCGGAGGACCGCCTGTGTTGTTCATCAGCGCGTAGATGGGGCCGAACATATCGATGGTCGTCCGAACGAGGCGCTTGATGTCCTCCGGTTCGGTAATGCTGCCTGCAAAGACTCCGGGCTTGTTGCCGGTTTCCTTGAATATATCCTCCTGAGCCTCGGCCAGCTGATCCGCAAACGGGCTGAACAGCATCACCCCAGCTCCCTCCCTCGCGAACTCGGTGGCTATGGCCTTCCCCAGCCCGCTGCTCGAAGCCATTACAAGAGCGCATTTGCCTTTCAATCCCAGATCCATGACAATCTTCCTCTCCGTTATTGGTTTTATGCTGAATTCTTTTTATCGGTCACCGGATTCGCGAGCGCCGTAAATCCGCTTATACGGCATTCGGCCACGTCTCCGTGTTTGATATGAACCGCTCTCGGCGTGCCCGTAGATAACACGTCGCCCGCCTCCCACTTGAAAACCTTTGAATGGAGCGATACCAGGATATCCGGCGTGAACGTCATGTTCGAGACGACGTTCTGAGCCTGGACGCCGCCGTTCAGAACTGTCTGTACGTTCAGTGCCGTCACGTCGGGGACTTCATCGGGAGTGACGAGATGCGGGCCGAAACTGAAAAACGTCTCGAAGCTCTTGGCGTGCGTGAGATATCGCGGGTTGAGGCGCAGTATGTCCTCGGCCGTCATGTCGATTATCGTGGTGAACCCGGCAACGTATTCGAGCCAGTTCTCCTTGCCTATGTTCTCGCACTCTCGCCCGATTATCACGCCGAGTTCGGCCTCCGCCGTGGTCTTCTCCGATTGGACCGGAATTTTTATCTCGTCACCGTGACCGATTATCGCGGTGGCCGGTTTGAAGAAGCTGCCAGGGATGCCGGTGGGCGCTTTCTCCGCGAGGTCGCCCGCGTGGTCGGCGTAGTTGAGCCCGATGCCGAATATCTTACCTGGGTGTCTGTAAAGCGGCGCGTAGATGACCTCGTCAAACGGTATCGCCCTGCCCGACGACTCCAGTTTTTCCCGCCCTGGGCCGTTGTACCAGTCGGTGAGGCGCGGCAATTCCCCGTCTCGTATCAATCTGAACAGATCTGCCTTCCATGACGAACCGGACTGCCCGTTGACATCCGCCAGCGGAACCACGCCGTGCTGCGTCACGATCCCCGCCGTTTCAGTTCCGCCTAGTTTTATTGTCGCAATACGCATTTTGAACTCCCTCCATTTGCACAAAAGTTTTACTGAACAGAAACAAAGAGACACGTCCCAACAGCTCCCTGCTTTCAATGAGCTCTGAACGCCAGGGCGCGTTTCATTCGGATTTGAAATCAGAAGCTTGAAGTTAAAAGATTTTGACGCAGTGTTCATGTGACGTCAGCCGTGCCATCAACGTCCGGTTGGAATCGAATCGGTGTCAGTTCACAGATTGACGCCATGTGTTATTTGAGAAACGACGATAGGAAGGATACTAAATCATCGATTGCAATGCGTCAATAATTCTTGTTTTTTATAATATTATAAGGAAAAGGTTATATCACGCCTTCGAGTTGCTGCGAATGAATTCCAGAAACGCACTGGCAGGCGACGAGCGGGGATATGCGGTCTTATAGTACAGCTTTATTGCGCGGGTGGCCAGATCGTCGTCGATTTTATAAAAGTACAGCTTGTCGCTTCGCTCGACGTATCGGGTGATTGAGTCGCGGACGAACGCGATGCCCTTGCCCCTGCACGCTATGTTGTAACAGGTCAGGAGCTGGTCCAGGTACATGGAGATCCAAGGCGTGAAGCCTCGTTTCCTGCACATGGTCATAACCCTCCGGTATATGTCGCTCCCTCTCTTGAGGAGCAGAATTGGCTCGTCCGAGAAGACGCTCAGATCGACGCCTCGTTCGTCGGGCCTGAGATGGCGGCCGCCGCATATATCCTCCGCCGTCATCCTAAAATCCCTGATCCTGTCGTTGACTTCAAACGACGTGGGTACGGCCACTACGATGTGCTCGTACCCCCACAGCACGCCGTTGAAGGTGCGCTCGTCGAGGTTTTCGACATCGAAGATAAAATCCACTTCCTCATTCACGAGTTTTTTCGACAACCCAACAGTCGCATCCTCGGTGAAATCTACCGAGACCTCGCCGTGCAGCAGTTGAAATTTCCTCACGAGGTCCGACAGCACGTACACGCAAAAGTACGACGGGCTCCCGATAGTTATCTGCTTTGCTCTGGCCTTCGACAGCGTGTCAAAATACTCGTCCATCTCCTGCTGGATGGACATTATCCTCTCCACTGCCCTTATGTAAAACTCGCCGTCGCTGGTGAGCTCCACCGGCTTTGTCCCCCTGTAGAACAGGGAGACTCGCAGGCGTTTCTCGAGCTTCTTTATGAGAGCGCTCAGTGCGGGCTGAGAGATATACAGCTTTTTTGCCGCCTTGGAGAAGCTGCCCTCCTGGTAGACCGCGTATACGTACTCAAATTCCTTCTGCATCATTTTATAATCACCGGCGTTGACGCCATATTGGGCAGATCTGAGATCGGGAAGTTAATTTAACGTCAGCGGTCTGGTGTCCGCGACTGTCCGGATGTCTCCTTATGGGCTTCCGTCCTGCTTTCGTCCGCGAGGGACATGATGGATTCGACGCCGACGCCTTGATATTGCGCGGCGGGTTTGCCTGGCACGTATATCGCTTTGCTTCCGCAAAACGCGACGCACCTCTGGCAGCACTGACACTTGCCGCCGATCGAGGCCTTT
>JAISLO010000245.1 GCA_031290815.1 Synergistaceae bacterium
TGATGCGGGTATTCATGGACCCGCTTGTCCGGCGCGGGTATGTTCACAACCGAGAGCATCTCGACGGCCGTTGCTGCCGCCTCCCGCCTGCTCATGCCTTCGTGCAGCCTCAAGACCTCTGATATCTGGCTTCCCACCGTCAGCACCGGGTTGAGGGATGTCATGGGCTCCTGAAAGATCATGGCTATCTTGTTGCCCCTGATCTTTCTCATCTCCGACGGCGGGAGTTTGAGCAGGTCGCGCCCGCCGTACAGGACCTCGCCCCCCTCCACCCGTCCCGGCTCGGCGATCAGCCGCATAATGGACAGAGCGGTGACGCTCTTGCCGCAGCCCGACTCCCCGACTATCCCAAGCGTCTCGCCCCGGGCCAGGTCAAAGCTGACATCGTCCACAGCCCGCACCACGCCGCGCTTCGCCTTGAAATTCGTCCTGAGCCCTCTTATTTGAAGGATGGCGTTCTCTCGCATGCCGGCGGATACTTCAGTCTCGGCCAAATCCTCCGCCCCCTATTCGCGCAGCCGGGGATCCAGAGCGTCGCGCAGTCCGTCGCCGAAGATGTTGAACGCAAGGACGGTCACGATGATCGCGATTCCCGGAGATATGCTGTAGTAAGGATAAAAGCTGATATATTGCTGTGCAGTGCTGATCATCTGGCCCCAGCTCGCGGTCGGCGGCTGTACGCCGAGCCCGATGTAGCTCAAAGACGCCTCCGTCAGGATGGCGCCCGGAATGCCGAGCGTGACGAGGACTATTATCGTGGAAAAACAGTTGGGCAGGAGATGCCGCATTATGATCCTAGCGTTCGATCCGCCGCAGACGATGCAGGCCTGAGTGTACTCCATCTCGCGGAGCTGCATCACCTGTCCCCGCACGAGCCTGGCGTAGCTCGTCCACGACAGGAGCCCAAGGGCTATGAAGACGTTTATCACGCCCGGCCCGAGGACGAACATTATCCCGATGGCGAAGAGCAGTTCCGGAAATGCCGAGAAGATCTCGATCGAGCGCGATATGACGGTGTCGGTGAGGCCGCCGTAAAATCCGGCGACGGACCCTAGAAGGACGCCGATGCAGCAGGCTATGAGCTGAGATATGATGCCGACGGAGAGCGAGATTCTAGTGCCGTAGATGATGCGGGACAGGATGTCGCGCCCCATCTCGTCCGTCCCCAGAGGGTGGCTCGCGCTGGGTCCCTTGAGGCTGTCGGCCAGGGTCTGTTCGGCGGGGTCATACGGGGCGAGCAGGGGCGCGAATACGGCCAGGATCACGAGGATCGCCAGAACAATAGTCGACGCCATTACCAGACGGTTTTCAAACAGTCTCTCCGCGCTGTCCGCCAGAAAACCTCTGCTCTCGCGCGGCGAGCCCTCCCCCGTCTCCAGTGTCTCCGGCCCGGATTCATAGATGTCATCGATCGCCTGAACGCTGTTTTTTCGAGTCGTATCCGGCATGTCAATCCCCCTTGACGTAGCGGATGCGCGGGTCGATGAACGCGTATGATATATCGACCGTAAGGTTGGAGAGCACAAATACCACGGCTATGTAGAGCACGGTCCCCTGAAGCATCGGAAGATCGCGCATCAGGATGCTGTCCACCATCAGCTTGCCCATGCCTGGGATTGCGAAGACCCACTCGGTCAGCATCGATCCGGCGAGCAAATTGCCCAGTTCCGAACCGGCCAGGGTGATTATCGGTATCAGAGCGTTCTTCAGAGCGTGTTTCAGTATGACCACGCGTTCCGCCAGCCCCTTTGCCCTAGCCGTTCGTATGTAATCCTGGCTTATTACCTCCAACATGCTCGTCCTCGTCACCCTGGAGATGGAGGCCATATAACGTATGCCAAGCGCGACGGCAGGCAGGACGAAGCTCCATTCGGACCGTATCCCGCTTATGGGAAACCACCCGAGCCGCAATCCGAAGACCATCTGAAGGATTATCGCCACCCAGAAGACCGGGGCCGATATGCCTATCACGGCCCCTCCCCTAACCAGCGAGTCGAGCGCGCCGCCCCTCTGGAGCGCGGATGCTACTCCCACGGATATCCCAAGCAAAAGCGCTATGGCGTAGGCCGACGACGCCAGCCTGAGCGTAACGCCGAATCGCCTCGTCAGCGCGGTCATCACGGGTTCCTTGGTGAAATACGACCTTCCGAGATCCAGCCTCACTGCCTTCGATACGAAGTCGAAATACTGGGTCGTCTTGGGCCGGTCGAGGCCCATCTCGTGCCTTATCCGCTCCACGGCCTCCGGCGTGGCGCGCTTTTCGAGCATCAGAAGCACGGGGTCTCCGGGCACGACGTTCATCAGGATGAACGTTACGAGCGAAACACCCCATAGGACGACGACAGTTTGTAAAAGACGCTTCAATATATAACCAGCCATCCGGTTTCCCCCAGACTCGTCGTCAGCGCTTTCTCCGCCTAGCAGGCAACGTATCGCCCCGGGCCGGGATGACGAAGACTCGGCCCCGGGGACGATTTAAAAGGTTGACTTGCCGATCCGTCAGTTTACTTCTTGTTCTTCAGGTCGAGATCCAGATCGACCCCATAAAAGTGATAGACGTCATTATACGCCATCCTGAAGTTCTTGACATACGGCTTCGCAAGATAGTAATTCTTTTCGTGAAACAGAGGAATGGCGGCGAAATCGACCCTCGTCGCCAAACGGTCCGCCTTTTTGTAGAGCTCGGCCCGTTTCGCCGGGTCTGTTGCGGCGCGCGCGTCGTCCAGGAGCTTATCGAACTCCTCGCTCTTGTAGTTGCTCGTCAGAGTCGCCGCGTTCGACGAGTAGAGCATGGAGTATATGAACCCGTCCGGGTCGGGAAAGTCGGCGTACCAGTCGAATATTTCGAGAGGAACCTTCCCGCTGCCGCGCATTTCAGTCATTGCCGCGGAGTCGACCTGAACTATCTTTATGTCGATCCCCGCCTCCTTCAGCTGGTTTTGAACCGCCAGCAGGATACGCCCCGTCATTGCGTTCATTAGGACGCTGCGGATGTAACTCTCTATCTCCACTCCGTTCGGGTAGCCGGCCTCCACGATCAGCTTCTTCGCGCGCTCGACATCGCGCTCGAAGGCAGGAGCTTTGTCGTCGTAACCGAGCATTCCGGGGAGCAGGAAGGTCCTCGCCTCGGCGGCCGTGCCCTTCATGAGATCCTGAGCTATGGCCTTTCTGTCGATAGCCAGGCTGATAGCCTCGCGCAGTTTGACATTGCCGAGCCGCTCGTCGCTCATGTTCGGGTTGATGAAGATGATCCCGAGCGGGGTGTAGCTCCCTATCTCATCCGCCAGCTTGCTTGACGCGTACTCCGGATATATTGTGGCGTCCAGCATCATGATATCTATGTTGCCGCGCTCGTACTCCATGCGGCGGGTGTTGGGATCTTCGACGAAGATGAAATCTATTCCGTCGAGCGGCTGCCTCTCGCCGTGATAGTCCTCGAATCGTTCGGTGAACACCCCGTTGTCGAGGTCGATCTTAGTCGCCTTGAACGGCCCTGTGCCTATGTAAGTGACAAGGCCCCAGTCCTTTCCTGCCTCGCCGCAGGCTTTCTCCGGATATATGCCGGCGTATGACGTGGCTATGCTGCTCAGGAAGGGAGCGTATGGATACGAGAGCGTTATCTCGAAGTTGAGATCGTCGATTATCTTAAACCCCGCAAGGCTATCGGCGCGGCCCTCGAGCATATCCTGAGCCCCGACGATCATATCGCAGATGTACGACATGAGCGCTTCGGTGGACGGGCGGAACATCCTCTCGAACGAGAACTTGACGTCGGAGGCCTTGAGCGTGGTTCCGTCGTGAAACTTGACGCCGGGCTTCAGGCTGAAGCTGTAGACGAGCCCATCATCCGACGGACGCGGCATTTCCTTAACGAGCACCGGCAGGATCTTGTTCTCCTCGTCTATCCTCAGCAGAGGCTCCACAATCATGTCGGCAATGTCCATCACCCTGCTGTAGGTGTTGACCTGCATATCGAGTGTCGATTTCTGATTGACGGCGCCGTAGCGCAGGATCTTCTTCTCAGCCGCGGAACACGCTCCCGCCAGACAGAGCGTCAGAATCAGCGCGATAAACGCGGCGAAAGAGGCTGACCTTCTCATTGACAGATGTCTCCCCTACTTCTTCTCTATGTACGCGTCGAAGAAATGAAACGTGTTGTCTGGGCTCTTGTTCAGATCCTTGACGTACGGCTTGCACAGGTAGAACATGTTCTCGTGAAAGAGCGGTATGACCGAGAAGTCCACGCGAGAGGCCAGATGATCGGCCTTCTTGTACATCTCCTCCCTCTTCGCCGGGTCCGTCGATGATCGCGCCTCGTCCAGCAGCTTGTCGAACTCGGGGTTGTTGTAGTGGTTCGAGAACAGCCTGGCGTTCGAGGAGTACAGATACGAGTTGATGAACCCGTCCGGGTCTGGGAAGTCGGTGTACCAGGTTCCCACGTAAACGGGAATCTTGCCGCCCCTGCGTATGTCCGACCAGGATGCGGCGTCGACCTGGACTATGTTTATGGAAATTCCGATCGCCTTCAGCTGGCTTTGAAGGGCCAGTAGGGTGCGGCCGGGCGTGTCGTTTATCTGTTCGCTGCGAATGTAAGCGTCAACCTCGAAGCCGTCCTTGTAACCGGCCTCTTCCATCAGCTGCTTCGCCTTCTCAACGTTGTACTCATACGCCGGGACAGCCTTGTCGAACCCCATCATGGACGGTGGGATGAACGTCGTCGCGAGCGAGACCGTGTTGTTCATGAGGTCTCCGACCAGGATGTCGCGGTTGACCGCGTAACTGATCGCCTCCCTCACCTTGACGTTGCCGAGGTGCTCGTCCTGAAGATTGGGGCTGACAAAGATCGTGCCCTGCGGAGTAAAAGACCCTATCTCCGGCGCGAATGGACTCTTCGAATACTCGGTGTACAGCGTCGCTTCGAGGCGGATCACGTCGAGATTGCCTCTCTCGTACTCCATGCGCCTCGTGTTCAGGTCTTCGATGAAGACGAAGTCTATCGCGTCGAGCTTGGGCTTTTTCCCATGGTAATCCTCGAACCGTTCTACGTAGAAGCCGTTGTCCGTGTCGAACTTCGTGATCCTGTACGGCCCGGTGCCGAAGTAGGTGGTGAGGCCCCAGTTCTTGCCGGCCTCGCGGCAGGCCTTCTCGGGGTAAATGCTGCCGTAGGGCGTGCCGATGCTGGCGAGGAACGGAGCGTAAGGGGTTTCGAGGGTTATCTCGAACGTGAGGTCGTCTATGATCTTGAATCCCACGAGTTCGGTCGACTTTCCGGCCAGCATGTCCTTAGCGCCGACGATCATGTCGGCGATATAGGAGTTCATCGCGCCGTTCTCAGCCAGGAACATCCTCTCGAACGAGAACTTCACGTCGGATGCCTTGAGCGTCGTTCCGTCGTGGAACTTTATGTCAGGCTTGAGCTCGAAGCGGTAAACCTTGCCGCCTTCGGTCGGCTTCGGGAGCTCTTTCACCAGGACCGGTATCAGGTTCATCTTGTAATCGAACATCACGAGCGGCTCCGCGACGTGGTCCGAGATGTCCATCACCCCAGGATATGTATTGTACTGCATATCCAGCGTAGACCTCATGTTGACCGCGCCGAAGCGGAGGACCTGTTTTCCCGCCTCCTCAGCTGCGACGGCCGGCGAGGCGCAGTACAGAGCGGAGAAGAGAAGCATCAGTGACATGAACACGCCGAGCTTTTTCATTATAAATCATTCCCTTCTGTTGGTTTTGACAATTCGGCGGCACTGCCGTCATCTAAATGAGAAGCCGCGATCCTTCCGTGCCGAAGCGGATTTCAATCTCCTTGGATTCCCCCTTCCTCCCTGACCTTTTTGAATCTTTAAATCATGCCATATCGAGAAACTGTAATTAATAAGCTATGATTCTATCTCACCGGAAAACCATTGTCAATCAAATGTGAACTTTTGCGGATGAAAGCGGGATAAAATGCCGATCATTACAATGAAACCGCCACAGTAAACAAGTTTAGCTGCTTTTTTTAGGCTTATGCCGGCTCGACTCGAAACGGGCAAAACGCAAGCCGCCGATCCAGGCTCGGATGTTCCGCGCGTTCATATTTCTTGACATTGAAGAATCCTGTGTGATAATGATGCGCACGAAAGGAGGGATTGCAGTTGAGTGAATTTTCGAGCAATGATTTATTGATCTTTGCGATTCCGGCCATAGGCGTTTTGTGCGGTTTGTTCTCCATTGTATGCGCGTTGAAAGATTATGACTGGTTCATGAATTCCCGCCGCGCGGCGCTTTTTGTGCGACTCCTCGGACGGGGAGGAGCGAGAGTGTTCTACGTCCTGCTCGGAGCCGCGATCATCGCGTTTTGCGCGTACGTGACCTTTATAGATCCGTCGATGCTCAGCTAATTCAATATTCATCGCTCGTTGGCCGCTGACGCGCAGGTTGCGGCATGTCACTCCAAAACGCCGCAACCTGCCGGGAGCTCGAGCTATACGCGAACTCTCTTCCCCCTGGCCCTCCGGTCGGATTCGCGGAGTGAGCCGCCGGTCCGGTGTCTTGGGTTTGTTACCTGAGACAACCCGATACTCCATATTTGATTTTGACTAATGTAAGGCAAGCGGTGACTCTGGCGGAACATCGGATTATGTGATATGCTTCTCATTGAAAACGTTTGAAATGGGGGTGATGTCTTGGGTTTTCCAACGAGGTTGAGATTTCGGGGACTGGCGGCGTTCATCCTGACGTCACTCGTCATGTTGCAGGTGTTCGTAATGCTGTCGACATCGAAAAGAACCGTCCATGATATCGCGCCGAACGAAGTCAGTTCGTTCGTCCTCGTACTGAGGGCGACCGGCGACGGCATCCTCTCCGCGCTCCGCCAGAACAGCATCTGCGGCGGTATTTTACCTTCATTTGCCCGATTCGCCTGGATTGTGACCGAGAGGGCGAGGATGGCCTCTCTTTCCGACTCGGACGATCTGCTCCTCCATCCCCTGAATGTGCGGATGGACTGTGATGCCTCCGCGTCTCCGTGCTCCGAAATGGTCTCGAGAAAATAAAAACGACACCCCTTCGCGTTCCTTATTAAAACTGTTTTGTGTTTCCAAAGAAATCCAACGGCGTGGTTCCGGCCGAAGGATTAGGGATAGTACAAAGTCAGGAGGGGTGTTATGTCCTTACTTCACGTTGGGCTGGACATAGGCTCTACAACAGCGAAGGCTGTCGTCTTGGATGACGACGACCGCATCATATACAGCCGTTATTGCAGGCACTTCGCCGATATTCACACCGCGATCGGCGGCATGATGAGCGAGATCAGCGAGAGTTTCAGCGACTCGATGAAGACCGTCGCCGTGGCCGGATCCGGAGCTTTGGCGCTGGCCGAGGTGGTTCAGGTTCACTTCGAGCAGGAGCTGATCGCGTGCTCGGCGAGTGTCGAGCGATATCTGGAGGGCGTTGACGTCTCCATCGAGCTTGGGGGTGAGGATGCCAAGCTCACATTCTTCGACCCGTCCGGAATAGACCAGAGGATGAATGAAACCTGCGCCGGCGGCACAGGCGCTTTCATAGATCAGATGGCGGCGCTTCTCGGCACCGACGCCGCCGGGCTGAACGAGCTGGCGAAGGGATATAAGACGATATACCCCATAGCGTCGCGCTGCGGGGTATTCGCGAAGACCGACATCCAGCCGCTCCTGAACGATGGGGCGTCAAAGCGCGACATAGCGGCCTCGATCTTCCAGGCCATCGTCAATCAGACCATCAGCGGGCTCGCCTGCGGCAGGAGGATAGCTGGGAATGTGGCCTTCCTGGGAGGGCCTCTCTACTTCCTCTCCGAGCTGAGGGCGCGTTTTGTCGAGACGCTGGGGCTCAGCGAGGATCAGACCATTTTTCCGGAAAACCCTCACCTGTTCGTGGCGATAGGGGCGGCGATCCTCGGCAAAAAGAGGGGGGATGTCGCGGACCTCGGCGACATCCAGAGGAGGGCGGCCGCGTTCTTCTCAAGACGCAGGACGGATCCCGTTAACATCCTCCCGGCCCTCTTCATCGACGAGGACGCGAGAAGGGAGTTCAAACTGCGCCATTCCGTGTCGGACGTGGTCAGGATCAGCCTTGCCGAATACAAGGGGGACTCGTACCTGGGAATCGACGTCGGCTCCACGACGACAAAGGTCGTGCTGATAGGATCCAGCGGGGAACTGCTCTTCTCCCGCTACTGCGCGAACAGCGGCGGCGAGCCTATCAAGACCGTGAGGGACATCCTCGCCGAACTGTACGACGAGCTTCCGCCGGACGTCGAGATCGTCCGCAGCGCCGTGACGGGTTATGGGGAGAAGTTGGTTCAGGCCGCGTTTGGGGTGGACATCGGAGAGGTTGAGACCGTGGCTCACGCCAAGGCGGCCGAGTTCGCGCTGCCAGGGGTCGAGTTCGTGATCGACATCGGCGGACAGGACATGAAGTGTCTTGGAATCAGAGACGGCGTCATAAGGCGCGTTTTCTTGAACGAGGCGTGTTCGTCGGGGTGCGGATCGTTCCTGCAGAGCTTTGCCGAATCGCTCGGCATGACCGTGCGGGACTTCGCAGTGGAGGCCGAGAAATCAGTCATGCCGGTCGATCTCGGATCGAGATGCACGGTATTCATGAACTCGCGGGTGCGCCAGGCTCAAAAGGAGGGCGCGGAGATCCGCGACATATCCGCCGGCCTCGTTTACTCCGTCGTGCGCAACGCGCTTTACAAGGTGCTCAAGATTCGTTCCGCTGACGAACTCGGCAGCAGGATAGTCGTCCAGGGAGGCGCCTTCAAAAACGACGCGCTGCTGCGCGCATTCGAGCTCGTCACCGGCAGGGAGGTCGTGCGTCCGGCGATATCAGAGCTCATGGGCGCGTTCGGGGCGGCGCTCATAGCGAAGGACGCCGCGTGCGAAGGGAAGACCTCGTTGACCGGGGCGGAGGCGATAAGATCGCTCACGTCTCACAGCAGCACCGCCAGGTGCGGAGGGTGCGGGAACAGGTGCATACTGACGCGCACGAGATTCGACGACGGCAGGACCTACGTCTCGGGCAACCGATGCGAGCGCGGCGCGCCGTCGGGCGCAGGGCGCAGGGAATCGCCGCCGAACCTGTATGAGCGCAAGTACAGAAGGCTCTTTGATTTTTACAAGCCCCTCCCGCCAGAGGAGTCGCCGCGCGGAACGATCGGCATCCCGAGGAGCCTCGGCATGTACGAGGACTATCCGTTCTGGTTTACGCTGTTCACCGAGCTCGGCTGGCGCGTCGAGCTGTCGGCCGAGAGGCCGGACGAGAACCTTGGGATAGACACGATTCCATCGCAGACGATATGCTACCCGGCAAAGCTCGTCCACAGGCACATCGTTGATCTGATCCGCAGGGGAGTCAGGCGGATATTCTTCCCCATACTCCAGATGGAGTCGGAGGAGTTCGGCGACGCTCACAGGTGTTTCAACTGCCCTGTCGTCACCGGCTATTCCGATGTCGCGCTGCTCAACATCGACGATCTCCGGGCCGACGGGATCGATTTCATGAGGCCGTCCCTGCCGTTCGACATACACAACCCGAGGGGGAAACTCAAGAGACGGCTGGCCCGTCTGCTGTCCGAATCCGGCGTGGCGGAGAAATCCGCGGGCATGGCCTTCGAGCGCGCGCTCGATGCGCAGAGGGAGTTCAAGCGAGACGTAAGGCGTTTCGGCGACGAGGCTATGGAATACCTGAAGAGAACAGGCGGCATCGGAATCGTCCTCGCCGGACACCCTTACCATCTGGACCCCGAGGTTCATCACGGCATACCGGAGCTGATATCCGGCTACGAAGTAGCAGTGCTGACGGAGGACTCGGT
>JAISLO010000246.1 GCA_031290815.1 Synergistaceae bacterium
CATTCAAAACTCCTCCTTATTAGTTCACTTCCTGACTGCACTTCCGACCCGAACGAGCGGCCGGCCTCTCATCAGCGCCTGTATGAGTCGGGCGCCTCCCGCAAAAACACAAATTAATCATAGTAACTATTCATTAGCGTAGAACCCGCTAAAATACTGGGTTCGCGGGGTGTCGAAATCCTATGTTTTACGTAATATGCAAAGGGGCAAAACGCGCAAAATAGCTGATATACAGGATTTACGGGTTTCGGCATTATACTCGCTGCGATACAGGTAAACTGGCAAAAACCATCTAATTTAGCCATTTCTTAGGCTATTGAATAGTTACTATAATTAGATTTCAACTTATTGTGGACAGTGTGGGCAATTTCTGCGATTCATTCCGTCATAAAGTTACATGATTGCCGAGGCCTCATACCATTTTAAAAAACATACCGGACCCCGCGTTTTGGCTGGTCCGGTATATTTCACTTCTCGCCGGGCGCTTTGTGTTGAAACTTGAAACAGATGAGGCGCGCCGCCCTCTAGCCGCTTTTTTAATTGGACTTATCCCTATGGCCGCTGACCGTGTTGCTGCTGTCCCTGCAGCAGCCGTCATCCCCTTCTCTCTCATTTCTGTCGCCTCCGCTGTTTCTGCCTATGCTCGCGAGATGGCTGCTGCGGATGGCTATGACCGATTGGTATGTGACCCCATTCTGCGCGGGACCGGAGACTGTCATCGTGTCTCCTCCGTCGGTGCTGACCGAGCCACCATTCCCGGTTATGCTGCAGACCTGGAATGTATTGTTGTTCGTAACGATTATATAGTGCCCCTGGTCGAGGTCCTCTCCGGTTATTACTTCGCTGTCAGGATTTTCCTCGACCAACAGTGTCGTGCCCCTTATTCCTATGGCGCTTTTGGGGGTTGTCAGCTTTAAAAATCTCGGATTTATCTTCACTATCCCTCCTGATATGAAGCGGGCCGCTCCCTGAAGGATGCCGATGTTGAGACGGGCCCTCGCGCTCGAGAATATGAGCAGCCGCAAGTCCACCTCCGAGCTGCTTCCCATCTCCAGGATGGAGTCGTCGTTAAACCTTATCGATCCTGACCCGGATTCGTCGGTCTGGAGGATGTCGAATTCGTATACGCTGTCCCCGTCTTCCAAGATCACTTTTTTGTTATCTCTCAGGGCCCAAATGCCTGGCGCAGCGTTTTCGACGATACCGCCAGGTTCCTCGATTGCCGCGTCTGCTGATGCCGAGAGAAGGGAAAGCATAACCAAAAACGCGGCCCCCATCAAAAAAAAGGCGGCCAAAATTCCCCTTCGAGCGTTCTGCTTCATCACTAACTCCCCCGTTCATTAATCGTCGTCGCCGCGATCAGCGCGCAGGCCCCCTCCCGTTGAACGGTCGCTGCCCCCTGATTCGCCGCCGTTTGAACTGCCGCTGCTGCTTGAACTTCCGCAACCTTGCCAAGCACGAAAGCATTATACCGTATTTTTACCGAACAAACCTCTCCGTGTCCATGTTTCACTCCTGTCCGACGTGATATCCTTTATAAAATATACCAGCGCGTAGGAAACGTCATCGCGCCTCTTTGTCGGTGGTCTTTTTCTGACGGAGACAGCCGAGCGCGCCTTATTTACGCACGGGGCCGTCATTGCGACATTTCAAGCCCGTTATGAGGGCGGCGAGCGCCGTCCCAAGCACCTCTGGGATGTCTCCGCAGGCGGCGCTCTCAATGTGCCGAACATGGCGCCCGGCTATATCCCGGGCAATCAGCAGCGCCCACGACAAAAAAGCGCCCGTGTCCGACACCTGCCCCATCTCTCTGGCGTCGCTCAGGCTGAAGGCGGCCTCCAGAAAACCACAGTACCTCGGATCGAACAGCAGGGCCTCGAAGTCAGAGCGGAACGAAACGCCATTTCTCTCCGTCAGGCCGCGAATAGATATGCCACGCTCGGCGAGGCGAGAGAACACGCTCCTTGAGGGAAGCATCCCGTTCTGTTTCAACAGCGCGTCCTGAACTCCCCTGTAAACGGCGTCAGCTATCAACTCGCCCATCTTGGTATGTCCGCCGGAACCGTGCAGTACGGGACCGTCTCCGGTGACGACGATCACGGCGTCTGTTCCGGTTCCTGTCGCCGGGTTCAGCAGAGGCGTCTGGACGCTTCTCGTGTCCATGTCCCACAGCGCCGCCGTCTTCGCCTCCGTCACGGTAACTATGGCCCCAGCGGCCGCCTGCATAGACAGCTCGCGATTCGTCAGCAGCATTATGTTTATGGTCCCTGGCTCGTACCACGCCCCGATGTCCTTCGACGTTCTAATGGCGTTGCCATCCACTCCGGCCGTGACGAGTGCCGTAACCGTCATGTCCATGCAGCTCGCGCTCTTTACCGAGAGGTTGTCCATATCCGCGCCCGTGACCATCATGTCCGTCAGTGCGCGGTCCAGGCCCAGCGTCCCCAGAAGATCCTCCATAGACCTCTCGAAACCCAGCTTATTGTATACACTCCAAGCCGGCGTTGGCGAGGCTGAGTTGCCTGCGGTCATTATGCCCTTCCTCTCCCCATCCATGGTCGAGACCACCGTCTGCGGGCGTTTAAAATCCAGCAGGAGCGTGCGGTGGACGAAGTCCATGATACGGCTCTCCACGATCCTGGCCCTCTTGACGCAAGGGATGTCGACAAACAAAACCCGCTCAGACAGAATTTCGTTGGGACGGATCAGGCGAGACGAGTCGGCAAATTCGTCCGTGTAGATCATGGAGGAGAGCCAGGCCGTAAAGCGGCCCACACGCGTGGATGCCCGGTCCGTCAGCGAGCCCGGAAACGCGAACACCCTGCCGCTCTCGACGGCTGCTGCGTCCCTCCAGCCGTCGCGCTCCAAAAGCACAGAGGCCCGTGCGTAGTCCTCGTTGGAACAGAACACGACGTCAGGGTTGAACTCCAGCCAATCCTGGAGCGTAAGCCGGACGGCGGCCCCATGTCCGAAACGGCCCGGGATGCCGCCGGCGGCCGCGGTAATCTCCGTCTGAAACGAATCCTCGCCAGGCGCGTACAGCCCGTCCTCGCGGGGGATCACGCGCACGGTCTTGAGCCTGCGCTCCGGTGGTATCGGCTCAACCTTTGCCCGAACGATTTCCATCAGATCCCGGCTCTCTCGGAGTATGCGGTCCGCCTCGCCGCCCAAGTTGAAGATCTCGCCGATCATCCGTACCATGTCCGACGCCCTGTCGAGGTTCGCGCCCTCGTCAACGGCCAGGATCCTGTACGAGCTCCCGCCTCGTGACGATGATACTCGGTCGAGATCGCCTGTGCTAACGATCAGGAGGTCGGGCGACAATCCATCGATTATGTCGAAGCGGGGGGTGCCTACGCCGCCGACGATCGGAACGCCAGCCGTTCCTGCGAACTCCGCGTCGGCGTATGTCACCCCCGCCAGGGAACCGGACGCCCCGA
>JAISLO010000247.1 GCA_031290815.1 Synergistaceae bacterium
CCGCCAGAATAAAGGTCGAAGCGTCGGACAGGGTTGGAATGTTCGCCGACGTCGGGCAGGCGATAAACCAGACCGACGGGTTAATAATCAACATAAGGGGCAACGTGGTGAACGGGACCCGAACGCGATTCGTCATAGAGCTCCAGGTGTGGGACCTCGAACACCTGTATAGAATTTTCGCGAGGATCAACTCCATCAGGGGCATGATGGAGATAACAAGAGGGTGAGACGATAAAATGAGGCTCGTTCTGCAGCGCGTCAAGAGCGCGTCCGTGAGCGCAGGCGGAAGCGTCACAGGCTCGGTCGGCGTTGGGCTCTGTATCCTGATAGGCGTGACTCACACTGACACGGAGCGCGACGTCACGGCGCTCGCTCAAAAGACCGTAAACCTGCGCATATTCGACGATGAATGCGGCAAGATGAACAAGTCGCTGCTCGAAATCGGCGGAGGCGTGCTCGCCGTCTCTCAATTCACCCTCTACGCCGACTGCGCCAGGGGCCGGAGGCCATCCTACATAGGAGCGGCATCTCCGGAACACGCGAAGGACATGTATGAACTGTTCATAAGAGCGCTGGAGAAGATGAAAATTACCGTAGGCGCGGGCATATTTGGGGCAAAGATGGTCGTCGATATTGCAAATGACGGCCCTGTTACGATAATACTCGACAGCGCGGATCTGTAGAGGAATGATGGTGTATCAGACATCCGTCGATCTCTCTCATCCTGACGCACAGGAGGTAATCTCATGGAATTGAAACGTTTTCCGCTGGGACCGCTTTGGACGAACTGCTATGTGGTTTCCGGCAGATCGGGCGACGCGGTGGTCGCGGACCCCGGCGGTCCAACCGACGAGGTGAAGGCATATTTAAGGGAAAAGGGATTGAAGCTGCGAATGGTCCTGCTGACGCACGGGCATGGAGATCATATATTCGGCGTGGGCGAGATCCGCGATCTGGCCTCCGATGGAGTCGCGATTCACGATGAGGACGCCGGCTGCCTCACCAGCGCCGATATAAACCTCTCTGGCGACATGGGCAGGCCGGTGGCCTTTGGCTCCGCAAACCGCCTGCTCGAGGATGGCGATCTCATATCCCTGGGCAGCCTCAATATAAGGGTCATACACACCCCAGGGCATACGCGGGGCGGGTGCTGCTTTTACGTGACCGAGGGGAGCGAGGCGCTGCTTCTCTCCGGCGACACGCTGTTTGCCCGCAGCATCGGCAGGTCCGACCTTCCTGGAGGGGACGAGGGCGTCCTGATAGAATCTCTGCGCAAGCTCTCAGGTTTTGCCGACTATCTCGCCGTTTTCCCCGGACACGGTCCTTGGACCACCATAGGCGACGAGAAGCGGCTCAATCCGTTTTGGCCGTTATGACGCTCTCCGCGGCAGCCTGGGATAAGACGTGGCGGCGAAGAAAAACGTATCGCTGGATCTATTCATAACTGCGAACTCGCCCGGTGAGATAGCCGGGCGGGTGGTGCCGGTCGTGCGGGAGATAAGGCCGAGGATATGGAACTGCAGGATCACCCTCGTGATATTGCCATGCCAGTACGCGAGCGGAGAAGAGATGTCCCTCGGCGCAAGCTCGGGCGTTGACCGGTGCGTTCGCATAGGGAAGATCGGGGAGCTGCTCTCGGAGGACTCAAGAGAGGGAAGGGCTAAACGGCTTCTTTTGCACATGGGCGGGGATATCTTCTTCTCCGTCTATCTCTCGCTGAGGCTGTCCTCCCCTCTGTGGGCCTACGCCTCCAGGCCGAGATGGAGAAGGTTCGTGGACCTGTTCTTGCTGCCGGATGAGGATTCGGAACGCAGGTTTGCGCTTGCGAACATCGCCCCGGAGAAGTATGAGCGTGTCGGACAGATCGCGGCAGACAGCGCAGTCCTGAAGGAGAGCGAGGCGGAGACGAGGGAATTCCTGTGCCTGGCACCCGATGAACCTGTGATAACGTTTTTGACCGGAAGCAGGCCGATCGAGTACACCTACGGAACGCCTTTCTTCGTGCGCGCGGCATCAAAGATAACAGAAAGGTTCCGAGACCACAGGGTCTTTTTTCCGATCGCGTCGACCGTCGTCGAAGATTTGCTGCGAGACACCCTCGTCTCTCAGGGCATCCGTTTCAAGGGCGAGAGCAGGGTTCATGCGATCGATATCGGCGACGGGCGGTGGGCGGCTGTTGTCCGCGACAGAACGCTGGAGGTCCTGAACTGCTCAAAGCTGGCGATCGCCGTCCCTGGCACGAACAACCTTCAAGCGGCGGCCCTCTACGTTCCATTCGTGATGGTTTTGCCGCTCGAAAGATCCGACGAATACCCCGTCGACGGCCTGCCCGGACTGCTTCCGCTATGGTTTCCTGGGTTCAGGGCGTTGAAGAAACGCTATATAGCAAGGCTCAACGAGAGAACAAAATTTGTCAGCCTGCCGAACAAGATGGCTGGGAGGATGATAGCGCCGGAGGTGAGGGGGTCGATCGGTCCGGACGACGTCGCGGACAAGGCGATGGAACTGCTCGAATCTCCAGAGAAATTGCAGGAAATTTCGAGGTGCTTCTGGGATCTGACTCACGAACGCGGGGCGTCCGTCAAGTTGGCCGAGAGAATCGCGCTCTGGGCTAAGGAAGATTAAAATTTTCGGAGGGGAAAACCTTGGACAGAACTGAGATAGAGGATCGCATAAGGCATGTTGCGAAGAACACCGACGCGCTCATTGTCAAGCTCGACACGCTTACCAGCAGGATCGATACGGCAAGAACGAACGAAAATAAAGAGCTCGTCGAGTATTATGAGAAGCAGTTTGCCGAAACGTCAGTGGAGTTCATGGACGGCGTGGAGACGATACTGGACGGTTGGTATGCTTTGAACGGCATTCCCCGGCCGCCAGCGGATCATGAGATCTTGGACGGCGACACGCTAGACGTGATTCACAACACAGTGGTCGAGATAGTCCAGGGCCAGCCCGGAACGACCCTGCAACCACAGATCACGGCAAGAAATGTCGGACCGGCGGGCGCAACAGGAGTCGTTCCATCCGCCGCGCTGATCGAGGAGCCGCTCGAACAGGGAGTGATTCCCCGAAGAACCAGCAAAAGAAACCGCGGCGGCAAGGTCGATCTCACGGGCTGACCCAGGGGAACGTAATAAGAGTTCGGACACATTTCCATCCAGAGTATGCGTGCGGTCATACCGATTTGTTTTCAGCATGCGGTTGACAGCACGCATCGCGGCACATAGGAACAGTCGATAAAGTTCTCCAACTTCAACCACTGATTGCAAATCAATGTCAACCACATATAGAATCGAGCGTGTCAGTATGGATAAGTTCATTGCGCATATCAGAAAAGAGGACCGACACGAACAGACTCTGGAGGAACACCTCTCAGGGGTTGCATCCCGGTGCGGAAAAAACGCGGAAAAATTTGGTCTGGCCCAACTAGGCGAGCTCCTCGGTCTGCTGCACGACATGGGCAAGTACAGCGAGGCCTTCCAGAAATACATCAGGCTGCCCGATGGCTTGCTCGATCAGGATGCCGACGATCCAACAAGCCGATCCGGCGACAAAGAAGCGCTCAGGGGAAAGATAGATCACTCGACGGCTGGCGCACAGTTAGCCTGGCGCTTCGTTGACCCAAAAGAAAAAGAATTTGTAAAATCCCTGGCGGCGCAGATCGTGTCGCTGTCCGTCGCCTCCCATCACTCCGGGCTGGTTGACTGCGTCGATCCCCATGGCGAAGACATATTTATCAGGAGGATGAGCAAACCGGATGCGCTGACTCATCTCTCCGAGGTGCTGACGAAGGTCCCTCCGGAGATCTCTCGGAGGGCGGACGATCTTCTGAAGGTCGTTCTGACCCCAGATTATCTGAGAGACGTCGTGAAATTGATGCTGCAATCGGAATCGACAGTCAGCGGAGGCAAGAACAGGTTCAAATTCAAGGCCGGAATTCTGCTGCGGATGCTGTTCAGTTGCCTGATAGACGCCGACAGGTCGGATACCATCGATTTCGAGAAGCATGGCGCAGCGTCCATGAGGCAGGAAGGTAAATATATTGGCTGGTCGTCGCTTCTTGCCCGGCTCGAGGAGCATATGAGCGGTTTCAGCGGCGAGGGAGATGTCAACGCGAGGCGCACTTGGATATCTGACTGTTGCAGGGCCGCAGCCGAGCGGGATAAAGGGATATTCACACTGACGGTCCCAACCGGAGGCGGCAAGACTCTGGCAAGCCTCCGCTTCGCGCTGCGGCACGCCGAAAAGTTCGGGTTCGACCGAATTTTCTACATCATTCCGTACACGTCCATAATAGACCAGAACGCGCGGGTTGCCAGGGAGATCCTGGAGAGGACGGGTGACGAGGCTGGAAGAGTTGTGCTGGAGTGCCACTCTAACCTGTCATCGGAAAACGATACCTGGCGCGGCAAACTGCTCTCGGAAAACTGGGACGCGCCGGTGGTGTTCACCACCAACGTCCAATTCCTAGAGGCGATGTTCGCGGGAGGCACTCGCAGCGTCAGGCGGGCTCATCAGCTCGCAAGATCGATAATAATCTTCGACGAGATTCAGACGATGCCGGTAAGGGTCGTCCATATGTTTTGCAACGCGGTGAACTTCCTGGCGGAGAGATGCGGATCGAGCGTCGTTCTATGTACTGCGACGCAGCCGCTGTTAAACGGCGTGGATAAAAAACTCGGAGCGCTGAACTACTCCGTAGAAAATGAAATCATCCCTGACGTTGCAGGCACTTTCGACGCCTTCATCAGGACAAAGGTAATCTATAAGCGTAAACCCGGCAAATATTCCAACGATGAAATCGGGGAATTGGCTCTGAGCGAGAGAGAATCGGCCGGCACGACCCTCGTGGTCGTGAATACAACTAAAACGGCTGAAGCTGTGTACAAGTTTGTAAAAGAACGCTTTCCACGCACCGTCCACCTCAGCGCGAGGATGTGCCCGGCGCACAGGGCGGAAACGCTGGAGACCATTCGCAAATCCCTCGGTTCGAATCCTCAGTCCCCGTTGATATGCGTGGCTACGCAGGTTATCGAGGCTGGCGTAGATGTTGACTTTGGCTCGGTCATCCGCTGTCTTGCCGGATTGGATTCCGTGATGCAGGCTGCCGGGAGAGCCAACAGGCATGGGCTCCGCAGTGTCGCGCGCGTGGTTCTGATTGAATCGGCCGAGGAGAACATTAGCTCGCTCGAAGATATTCGAGAGGGAGCGGATGCGACCTTGAAGGTCCTCGATGATCTGAGGTTCGGAATATCCTTTGAGGACGGCCTGGTTATAACCCCTGAGATTATGGACTCGTACTTTGACCAGTACTTTTATAAGCGCGCGAAATTCATGGCCTATCCTGTGAAATTCCACAGGGACGACACCATGTTGAACATGCTGTCATCAAATATTAAAGCAATGTACAGCAACGAGAGAGAAAAGGGTGGGCGCCCCAGTTCAGTTCCGTTCGTGCAGTCATTTGCAACTGCGGCAGATCTGTTCAGGGCAATCGAACTTCCAGGCAGGAGCGTCATCGTGCCTTACAAAGAGGGGGAGGATATCATAGCAGAGCTCTGCGGAGAGTTTCAGTTTTCCAAAAACTTTCAACTTCTCAGAAGGGCGCAGAAATACTCGGTAAACGTCTATCCGAGTCACTTTAAATCCCTATGCGAATCCGGCGCGGTATACGAGATAAGCGCGTCATCTGACGGCGAATCCCTGGGGCTCTGGGCGCTGAGAGAAGAGTATTACAGCTCGGAATTTGGGCTGAGCGATGAGCGGACGCAGACGGATCCGTTAGGAGATATTTTTTAGGAGGCGTTTCAATGAACAACAGCATTTCGTTCAGGTTGTGGGGCAGGTTCGCTCTGTTTACAGATCCCATTACCAAAATAGGAGGAGAGAAGTGCACTTATCACGTGCCCACCTACGAGGCGTTGAAGGGCATTGCCCGTTCGATATACTGGAAACCGACGTTTATCTGGCATATCGACAGGGTTCGAGTCATGAAGCCGGTGAGGACACAGGCAAAGGGGGTCAAGCCGCTCTGTTTTTCAGGAGGTAACGACCTGTCGCTGTATAACTATCTCTCCGACGTGGAGTATCAGGTGCAGGCTCACTTCGAGTGGAACACGCACACGCCAGAACTCGAGGGAGACCGCAGTGATGGGAAACACTATGAGATAGCGCGCAGGATGCTGGAGCGCGGAGGACGAAGGGATATTTTCCTCGGCGTCAGGGAGTGCCAGGGATATGTGGAGCCGTGCCGCTTCGGAGAGGGCGGTGGCGAGTACGACTCATCGGACGAGATGCAATACGGGCTGATGTTTCACAGCTTCAGCTATCCCGAGGAATCAGGGGTTGACGAACTCGTCAGCAAGTTCTGGAACGCCAAGATGATGAATGGCGTCATAGAATTTCCGCGTCCTGACAAGTGTTCCATAACCAAGTTCGTGCGAAAGATGAAGCCGGTCAAGTTCGTGCCAAAGATAAACTTCTCGGGGTTTGCGGAGGAGGGCTTATAGCATGAGCTGGCTCAGAAAACTCTACGACACGTATGAGAAGACGAAGCACATGAACTTTTCGGGAGAGGATTCCCCTCCCCTCCCGTTGGGTCACGCATATAAGCAGGCACATATTGAGATCACGGTTGACGGAGACGGCAATTTTTTGAGGGCATCTGTCGTAAAGAAGGAGGAGACGCGCATACCTGTGACCGAAATCTCGTCATGCCGTACCAGTAACGGAGCTCCACACCCTCTTTGCGATAAAATCCAGTATGTCGCGGGGGATTACACTGATTGTGGAGGAGAGAAAAGGAATTATTTCGATGATTTCAAAAGTGGCGCTGAGGCATTAGACGGCTATCTCACTATTCTTAACAAGTGGCGAGAGGCGTCAGGAAATCATCCTAAATTGCGAGCGGTGCATGAATATGTGAAAAAACGCCGCGTAGTCCGCGACCTGGTAGACGAGAAGGCGCTTTATCTTGACGATAGGAAACGCCTGATGAAGTCGTGGCCGGATAGGGAAGGTGAACCGGCAATATTTAAGGTACTGACTAAAAAATCGGGCAAGATTGATCAGGGAGACGCTTTTGTGAGATGGAGAGTCAGCGTCCCAGGCGATCGCGAAGACAGGGTGTGGTGCGATGAGGAACTCGCAGAATCCTGGATCCGGTACAATATGTCACTTCAGGAAAACAAGGGACTCTGCTTCGTCATTGGAGAGGTCTCGGCACTGGGTTCCCTTCACCCGGCCAGAATAAGGCATGAAGCGGATGGTGCCAAACTTATCTCATCAAATGACGATTCTGGCTTCACGTATCGAGGTCGTTTCACCGACTCTAATCAGGCGTGTTCTATAGGCTATGAGGCGAGTCAAAAAGCTCACAACGCTCTGCGCTGGCTTGTCAGGCGGCAAGGCTGGCATAATGACAGTCAGGTGATAGTGGCGTGGGAGGTCTCCGGCAAAAGCGTTCCAAAGTTAATGGAAAACTCGTCTGACGCATCGTTGAGTGAATTCATGGCAAAGGAGGGAATTGACTTTTCGTCATTTGAGAGCGAGGAGTACAGCGGGGACATGGGACAGGCGTATGCGAGGCAGCTCAACAAAAAAATCGGCGGCTACAGGGCAGAGCTTGGCGACAGAGGTGATATAGTTGTAATGGCCATGGACTCGTCCACGCCGGGGCGCATGGCGATCACTTATTATCGAGAGTTGAGCGGGTCGGAATTTCTCGCCCGCGTCGAAAAATGGCACGAGTCATACGCATGGTTTCAAAATTATAAAAAGGATTTAAGATTCGTTGGGGCCCCGTCTCCTAAGGATATAGCGGCGGCAGCGTATGGACGAAGGCTGGACGCAAAGTTATGCAAATCGGCAGTGTCGAGGATCCTCCCATGTATCGTAGACGACCTGCCGATCTCAAAGGACCTCGAAAAGTCAGTATTCAAAAGAACTATAAACCGTGTCTCGCTTGAATTCTGGGAGTGGGAGAAAAATCTGGGGATCTCCTGCGGTTTATACAGGGGATTGCATAGGAGGGAGAATTACAAGATGGCGTTGGAACCTGAGAGGAGATCGAGGGACTATCTGTATGGCCGTCTGTTGGCGGCGGCAGAATGGACGGAACAGATTGCTCTGTTTGTTGCAAATGAGAGAAGGGATACGAACGCCGCTAAACTCTTGCATCGCTTTGCGGAAAAGCCATTTTCGACATGGAGGCAGATGGAGCTTGCGCTAATTCCGTATAAGTCCAGATTGCGCGGTTCTCGCGCGCCGTTTCTGAATAATATGGATAACCTGATGGACGAGATACACGGCATGTTTGATGCGGATGATTATACAGACAACTCGCCATTGTCTGGAGAATTTCTCCTCGGCTACCACTGCCAGAGGCGTGATCTCAAGTCAAAGGCGAAGGATAATCCAAATATGGAAGACGATATTGATATTGATCAGGAGAGGGAGGACTAGACAATGCCGCTCAGCAGGAAGATTGACTTCGCGGTTATTTTTACGGTGAAAAACGCCAATCCGAACGGAGATCCGTTGAACAGCAACCGCCCGCGGATATGTGACGACGGAAAGGGCGAGGTTACGGACGTATGCATAAAGCGCAAGCTGCGCGACCGCATACTCGAATTGAGTCAAAAAAAAGGCGCTAAGCCGGGTTTGGTGACCTTCGTACAATCCGACGACAGGAAGATCGACGATGCCACTTCCCTCAAGGACCGGGCGGAGAAGGCCCTCGGAAAAGATCTTGGCGAAGTGGATATTGTGAATGAAGCGTGCGAGAAGTGGTTCGATGTGAGGGCATTTGGTCAGCTCTTCGCGTATAAAGGTAAGAAAAAAGGAGACGGCACAGGCGTCTCAGTTGGAATCCGCGGCCCCGTGACGATTCAGTCGGCTTTCTCAGTCGAGCCGGTGAACATTACGAGCACACAGATAACAAAGAGCGTGAGCGGGGAAGATGGAAAGGACGGCAATAAAGCATCTGACACGATGGGGATGAAGCACAGGGTTGACAGTGCAGTGTACGTATTCTTCGGCAGCATGAACCCGCAACTTTCGGAAAGGACGGGATTCTCTGACGAGGACGCGAAGGTGATAAAGAGTGTGCTCCCCAGAATATTCGAAAACGACGCGTCATCGGCAAGGCCGGAGGGTAGCATGGGGGTTCACAAACTGTTCTGGTGGGAACACAACTGCAAGTCTGGACAGTATTCATCGGCAAAAGTTCACGGTTCGCTGAAGGTCAACGGTGACGGCAGTTACAGCCTGACGAATCTTGATGGACTTGTGCCGGAAGAGATCGATGGCTTCTGAATTTTATAGATAATATGTTTTCCGATGACGATCTGCTCTCAATCTCTGGACTGCAGCATCTGATGTTCTGCGAGCGCCAATGGTCGCTGATTCACATGGAGCAGGAGTGGAGTGACAACGTTCTCACGGTGGAGGGCAGACAGATCCATGAATATGTGCATGAACCAGGTTCCGGATCTCGGTCGGGAGTTGTTATGCTGCGAAGCCTCAGTTTGAGATCATCAGAACTCGGGTTGTACGGTGTCGCTGACATGGTCGAGTTTCATCGCTGCGACGACGGCGCGGAGATCGTTGGACATTCAGGCAGGTGGATGCCATACCCTGTTGAATACAAGCGCGGCGGCAAACGCTGCGGACGTCCTGACGAGGTTCAGGTCTGCGCGCAGGCGCTGTGTCTCGAGGAGATGTTTGGTTTGCATATAGCCTTCGGGGCTGTCTACTATGACAAACCCCGAAGGCGAGTAGATGTCGAGATATCGGAGGCATTGAGGAAGGAGCTCAAAGCTCTATGCGCGAGGGCAAGACAGCTGTACGATTTCGCCGACCGTCCCACCCCCAACATAGGGAAACACTGCAAGAATTGTTCGCTTGTCGGTGAATGCATGCCGGATGTGATTGCCAAGGACAGGTCCGCAGCATACATGTCGGGTATCCTGAGGGATATCTCGGCCTCACTGGAGTACTGAAGTGAGGCATTTGCTCAATACCATGTTCGTTACAACTCAGGGAGCGTGGCTGTCGCTCGAAGGCGAATGTGTGGTAATTCACTTCAACAAGGAGAACATTAAGAAATTCCCGATTCACATAATGGAGTCGATCCTCTGTTTTGGGAGGGTGAGCGCAACTCCGCCGGTGATGGGATTTTGCGCAACAAAAGGAGTGCCGATATCTTTTTTCACCGAACAGGGACGATACCTCGCAAGGGTGGACGGGCCTGTGCGGGGCAACGTCCTGCTTCGGAGGCAACAGTACCGCCTCGCGGATGACAAGGTCGCCTCCTTGGCCATAGCAAGGAGCATACTCGTGGCCAAGATAGCGAACAGCAGGAGCGTTTTGATGCGTTTTGCCAGAGAGAACGATACAGAGCTTTCATCGCTGACAGCAGCCATAAACTACCTTGGCTACCTGACACAAGATTTACAGAGATGCAACAATATTGAAGTGTTGCGCGGTAAGGAGGGAGATGCAGCAAAGACTTATTTCGGGGTGTTTGACAATATGATATTGTCAAACAAGGAATATTTTCACTTTGCTGATAGAAGCAGGCGTCCTCCAATGGACGAGGTCAACGCTATGTTGTCGTTCGTTTATTCGATGCTCGCTCACGATGTTGCGTCCGCACTTGAGGGAGTGGGACTCGACCCTGCTGTTGGATACCTGCACAAGGATAGGCCAGGCCGCCCAAGCCTGGCCCTTGACCTCATGGAGGAGTTTCGTTCGTGGTTTGCGGATAGGCTTGTACTATCGGTGATAAATAGGAAACAGGTCAATCCGGAAGGTTTCAGCCGGGCCGAGAATGGGTCGGTCTCAATGGACGAGGCGACTAGAAAAACGGTGATTGCGGCATGGCACTCTCGAAAACAGGATGAACTCACTCATCCATTCACCGGCGATAAGGTGCAAATCGGCCTGATCCCCCATATTCAGGCAAGATTGCTGGCGAGACATATAAGAGGTGACATGGAACTGTATCCACCCTATGTCTGGAAGTAGGTGAGCGTTTATGATGGTCCTAATTACATACGACGTCAACACATCCGGAGATGGAGGCGCCAGACGTTTGCGAAAGGTGGCAAAGCTTTGTGAGAATTTTGGGCAGCGGGTTCAGAATTCCGTTTTCGAATGTCTGGTTGATCCAGCGCAATGGGCCGACCTCAGGCATAAACTGGAAAAGGAGATAGACTCTGATCATGACAGTCTGCGCTATTATTATCTTGGAGCCAATTGGAAAAGGCGTGTCGAACATATTGGCGCAAAGGAAACTTATGACCCCGAGGGATTGATAATATTATAATAAAGTGTCTGCGCGAACCTAAAGCTGATATAATGAATATCTAATGGGAATATTCCCAGAGTTGGATTGAGGCAGTATTTGTGGTATTCGTGTCGGTTATGAGTTCCGCGCTCAAGGTACCTTGACAATTGAAACGAGTTAAGAGGAGAAATCATGAGCCAAAAGGTTGAAAAAAAACAGGTACGCGATATAATAACTCTTATAGCAGAAAGAATCAGTGTTTTATAAGCATGCTGTCGCGCCCCACGCGGGCGCGTGAGTTGAAACGTTTGGTTGGTCCGGGATAACATCGATACCCTGCCGTCGCGCCCCACGCGGGCGCGTGAGTTGAAACTTTTATGTGCTATTGTAATGCGCGGTGAGTGGAGTCGCGCCCCACGCGGGCGCGTGAGTTGAAACCTGACCGTCACGGTTCCGAACCCGCCGGATGGGTCGCGCCCCACGCGGGCGCGTGAGTTGAAACAACCGACGTGCCTATTTATCCGGGCGATGGATTAGTCGCGCCCCACGCGGGCGCGTGAGTTGAAACGAAGAGGCCATGTACCAGACTGAGGACGGCAAGTCGCGCCCCACGCGGGCGCGTGAGTTGAAACTATTCATTTTTGTTACCTCCTTTTAGGTTTTTACGTCGCGCCCCACGCGGGCGCGTGAGTTGAAACGATAAAAGACTCCGACCACTCCGCAAAATCGGCGTCG
>JAISLO010000248.1 GCA_031290815.1 Synergistaceae bacterium
TCGGCAATGAACATCTGTCCCTCGATACGCCCGTGCAGCCACTCGCTCGACGGCCACGTCGGGACTGCGGCATTGCTTGTCCTGACAGCCTGCGTGAACGGGAAAAATATCGACACGACGCTCTGCGCGTCCGGCAACCATCCGCGAGGCAAGATGAAGTGCGGACCTATCACGCCAGGATCCAGATACTTCTCGAAAATTTCGTCGTCGGACGACGCGACTCCGATCAGAGGAGAATCAAAGATCTTCATGCCTGCGAGTTCTGGCGCTATTGCTGTCTCTGCGTCTATATAATTCCCGCCGTGTTCGTCAATGCGGCGATTTATAAAATCCAATATGTCATCCACGATCAATCGCGTCATCTCCAAAAACAAAATATTGATTCAACGTTAGAACCCTGGTCGAACCTGCACCCAAAACTGAGGGCTCCGTTTTATCAATCAAATCCGAGATCGTCTATTTCTTTTTGAACGAGGCCATCGACTTGTCGAAAATCTGTTCGTAAACCGCCAAGTCGTCTGCCATGAAGGAAAAGCTGTAGCTCAAACCGTCGGTGATCCCCGTATACTGTACGACCGCGATCGTATTGCCATCCTTCTCGAGGACGTAAGCGAGCTTTGACCATTCGATGCCGTCGATTTTCTTGAATTCCAACTTTATATCGCTGTTAAAGTCCGGTTCCGACTTCATGATGCTGATCTGCTCGGCCGCGATATCCTTTACGTTATTGGGGCCGATCTGGTCGATTTGATTCTTCGTCCCTATTATGCCGAATGTTTTACCGTTCTGAGCCGCTTCCTCATTTATGGCCATGAGGTACAGGTCATCTGTCGCGATCTCGTCGAACTGCTCCTTGGGCATCTGCTCCCATCCCTCGGGAAGATCGATGGAAAATCCGCCTCCCTCGGACACGAACAACCCCGCTGAAGCACAATCACCAGCTAATAACACGACTGAAAACATCAGTAACGGCAATCTGAAAAATCTCAACACCCGCAATCCCCTCCAATATCGTCATCGCGCCAGTAAATATGTTTGAACGGCGTATCGAAATATTATAGCACAGAGGAGCGGGCAGATTCGCATGCGAGTTTTCCGAAGGACAAACGTCAAACTCGTCAAATCATTAAACATATTTTTCATATGCGAAGTTTGAGTTATAATTGTTCTAGAGGTGAGGCTTTCATGCGAATAAGCAGAAATGAATTTATGTTCTCAGTCTCGTTCACCCTGGACTTCCTGGAGATGGGAATCCGCTCCAACATAACGAACCACAACAAAAGGGTCAGCCTGATTTCAATCCGGATCGGAAAAGCAATGGGGCTTGACGAGGAGTCCATCTTCGACCTCGCGGCCTACGCCATACTTCACGACAATGGTATCACCCACAAGACGTTCAACGCGATCTCGGAGAACGGGGTCGACAGGCTTGAGAAGTCCTTGTCCCATTGCATCACAGGCGAGATGAACCTCGAAACATTTCCGTTCATAAAGAAAAGGGAAAACATAATAAAATATCATCACGAACGATACGACGGGCAGGGCTACTTCGGCATAGAGGGCTGCGACATTCCGCTCTTCTCCCGAATTATCACGCTGGCCGACAGAGTTGAAATCGAGTATCGGATGAGAACCGACAGGGAAGAAATTCTGTCCAACATAGCGGGCGATACGGGAACGCTGTTTTCTCCCGATGTCTGCGAGGCTTTCAAGGAGATCTCAGGAAACACGAGTTTCTGGCTCTCGCTCGACGATATGTTCATAAGCCACGAGATGAAAAGAGAGCTTCCAAAATTTGACATAGAAATGGACCTGCGCGACCTGCTCGCTATTTCCTGCATCTTGTGCAATATAATAGACGCGAAGTCGCCGTTCACTGGAACGCACACAAAGGGAATAGCCAGAATCGCATGTAAGATGGCCGGTTACTTCGGATTTGACGAAGAGAGAAAGACCAAGTTGATCATCGCGGCAAATCTGCACGATCTCGGCAAGATCGTCGTGCCAAACGCCATAATAGACAAGAACGGAAAGCTGACGAAGGACGAGTTCGCGATAATGAAGTCTCACACATATTACACGAGGAAGGCGCTGGAGTCGGTAAAGGGGCTGGAGGATGTCGTCGAGTGGGCGGCGAATCATCATGAAAAACTGGACGGCAGCGGCTATCCCTACGGTTTTGCGCGCGAGTCGCTCAGTTTCGAGTCACAGCTCCTCGCGTGCGTCGATATTTTTCAGGCCCTCACCGAAAACAGACCGTACCGCGAGTCGCTGGGCATAGAAAAAGTCCGCGGCATCATGATGGACATGGCCGGGAGAGGATACATCAACGGGGACATAGCGTCTCATGTTATAGAACATTGCAGGGACGAAAACCAAAATATTTTTTGACGAAAAATTATCGGCACGGACTTCACCGACATACGGTGAAGTCCGTGCCGATATTCGCGTTATGCGCCTGACGCGAAGTCAGTCGTTCATTATCTCTCGTTCCTTCTCCGATAGGGCGCCGTCTATCTTCTTGATGGCCGCTTCGGTGAGGTCGTTGACATCCTTCTGGTACTTTTTCAGATCGTCCTCGCTGATCTTCGAATCCTTCTCCAGTTTTTTGAATGATTCGACTGTCTCTCTGCGGATGTTCCTGACCGCCACCCTCGATTCTTCGGCGTACTTGTTGACGACCTTGGTGAGCTCGACTCTCCGTTCCCTCGTCAGTTCCGGGAGCGTCAGCCTGATAGTGTCCCCGTCGGGGCGAGGGTTTATACCGAGCGGAGATGCCTGTATCGCTTTCTCCACCGCCTTCACAGCCGACTTGTCCCATATCGTGATGACTATCTGGCGAGGTTCGGGGATATTCACCGTTCCAAGCTGTTTAATCGTCATGACAGTGCCGAAGTAATCCACTTTTATATCCTCCACGAGCGCTGGGTGAGCCCGGCCGGTTCTGACGCCGGCGTATGTTCCCTTGAGGTGTTCGACAGTCTTCTCCGTGCGGTTTTTGAGATCTTTCAGCAAAGCCTGCGGCATATTAGAACACTCCCATCTGCTAGGATACTATTGATCCGATGCTTTCCCCTTTTAACAGAAGCTTCGCCAGGTTACCCCTCTCCACCATGCGGACCAGGACATTCGGTATCTTGTTGTCCATGCAGTGCACAAAGGCAGTGGAATCCATTACCTCGATCCGCTTGTCCAGCACATCCGAGTAACTGAGACTGGGCAGAAACTTCGCGTCCGGGAACTTGACCGGATCCTTATCATATATACCATTTACCTTTGTAGCTTTCAATAGGCGATCCGCATTTATTTCGGATGCCCTCAGAGCCGCCGCGGTATCCGTCGAGAAGAACGGGGAGCCGGTGCCGCCGGCGAATATTACAATTCGTCCCCTGTCAAGGTGCTTGATTGCCCTTCTCCTGATAAAGGGCTCGGCGACGGAGCCCATATTTACCGCAGTCTGGACGCGGGCCGGCGCGCCGTGCCTCTCCAGCGCGTCTTGGAGAGCGAGGGCGTTTATCACTGTCGCGAGCATTCCCATCTGATCAGCCTGCACCCGGTCCATCCCGAGATCCTTCGCCTGAGTTCCTCGGAGGATGTTACCCCCGCCGACCACGATTGCAATTCCGACTCCAGATGAGGCCGCTTCGGATATCTCCGCGCAGATCTCGTCTATCGGCCGGCGGCTGAGCCCAAACCGCTCGTCCCCTGCCAGTATCTCCCCGGACAACTTCAAAAGCACTCTTTTACGTCCTTCCAAACGATATCCGCCTCCCGCCTGCAACCCGCGCAATACCATAAAAAAACGAGGGATAAATCCCTCGCCGTTTTCCTCCGCTCTTATGCCTCTATCGCGAATCTGGCCATCCTGCGGACCACTATGTTCTCGCCCATCTTCGCTA
This sequence comes from Synergistaceae bacterium, assembly GCA_031290815.1. GTDB lineage: Bacteria > Synergistota > Synergistia > Synergistales > Synergistaceae > JAIRWR01. The sequence continues at coordinate 3,900 of JAISLO010000248.1, forward strand.
TGTCGGCTACGATGAGGTCTTTTATCTTGACCTTTGGATCGCGGATATAGCCTTGCTCCAACAGACAGTTGTCCTGATAGAACGCAGCCAGCCTGCCCTCCGCTATTTTTTCCAAGATGTTGGCCGGTTTACCTTCCTCCTGGGCTTGCTTGCGGTATATTTCCTTCTCCCTCTCGAGATCCTCGGGCGGGACATCCTCCGCCTTGATGTACTGAGGATTGGCGGCGGCTATCTGCATACACAGCTCGTGTCCAAGGGTTTTGAATTCGTCGGTCTTTGCGACAAAATCCGTCTCGCAGTTTAGTTCCAGAAGAACGCCTATCTTGCCGTTTGTGTGGATGTAGCTGAAGACCAGTCCCTGGGACGCGGATCGCCCCGCTTTTTTGGCTGCTTTCGCAAGCCCCTTCTCGCGAAGGAAGTCAACGGCCTTTTCTATATCGCTGCACTCAGCCAGAGCGTTTTTGCAGTCCATCATACCGGCACCGGTGCGCGCCCGAAGTTCCTTGACCGATTCCATATCGACAACAGCCATTTTATATCGACTCCTTCCAGCCTTTGCGCTCCTCGAGCTCCTGGTTGACCACTTTTTCTCCAACCTCTGAGTAAGCGTCGTGAAGCTTTTCCCTGATCTCGATGACCTCTTCCTCCCTGATCGACTCGACCTGGGACTCAGGCGCAGCGGTCTCCGCGCCGTCAACCCCCTGCCGCCCTTCTATGAAGGCGCTTGCCATGAGATTGACGATCAGTTCGATGGCGCGAATCGCGTCGTCGTTGCCCGGTATGGGATAGTCGATGACCTCGGGATCGCAGTTGGTATCCACGATGGCTATTACGGGAATGGAGAGTTTTCTGGCCTCCAGGACTGCGATTGTCTCGCGGCGCGGATCTATGACGAACAGCGCGTCTGGAGTCTCTTTCATCTCCTTTATGCCGGAGAGAGACTTCTGCAGCTTGTCCATCTCCTTGTGCAGCTTGATTACCTCTTTCTTGGGATACTTGTTGATAGTGCCGTCGGAATCCATCACTTCGAGCTCGACCATGCGGTTGACGCGCTTTCTGATTGTCGCGAAGTTGGTGAGCAGGCCTCCGAGCCACCTCTGGTTGATGAAAAACTGCCCGCACCTCCTGGCTTCGTCTCGAATCGGATCCTGCGCCTGGCGCTTCGTCCCGACAAAGAGCAGGCTGCCGCCGTTTTTCGAGACCTCGCGCACGAAGTCATAGGCGCGCTCAAGCCCCTTTACCGTCTTCTGGAGGTCGATTATGTAGATGCCGTTCCTCTCGGTAAAAATATACGGCGTCATCTTTGGGTTCCATCTGCGAGTCTGATGGCCAAAGTGAACGCCGCACTCCAACAATTGTTTCATGTTTACTACGCCCACAGTTAACTCCTCCTCGTTTTTTCCTCCGCGCGAATCTCCCCGCGACCAACCATCCACAAAGAACGGCAACGCCTCAACGGTCCTCGCGCGTG
>JAISLO010000249.1 GCA_031290815.1 Synergistaceae bacterium
GAGGGGGATGGCGTGACGATTTGCGCTAACGGAGTAATGGTCGCCGAGGCCGTGAAAGCGTCCCGCATTCTGGCCCAGCAGGGAATTGGGGCTGAGATCATAGATTGCTACAGCATCAAGCCGTTCCCGGAGCAGATGCTGCTCTCATCGGTCCGCAGGACGGGGTGCTGTGTGGTCGCCGAAAAGCACACCAACGCGGCCGGACTTTACGGCGCGGTCGCTGAGTGCCTCTGCAGCAACTACACAGTCCCGGCAAAGAGCGTCGCCATTGAGGACGACTTCGGTCAGAGCGGGGCACCGGACGAGCTGCAGGAGTATGATGGTCTCACTCATCGAGAGATAGTGCACAACGTTGTCCAGGTGTGGGCAATGCGCAGGAGGTAAAAATGGATATCAGATTTTCCGGGGTGAGCAAGATCTTCTACCCCGATATCACTGCCCTCGAGGATGTCTACCTCGAGATACCCAAAGGCGAGTTCGTGTACCTCGTCGGGCCTACGGGATCGGGAAAGACGACCCTATTGAGGTGCATAACGAGGGAAGTGGCCCCTACGAGAGGACAGATAACCGTAGGGTCGTTCTCGCTTCGCAAAATAAGCAGGGTGGATCTCTCGATATTCAGGCGGGACATAGGCATAATCTTTCAGGACTTTCTGCTCCTCCCTCACCTCAATGTCTTTGAGAACGTCGCCTTCGTGCTCGAGGTGCTGGGCGCTCCTCAAAGGGAGGTCAAGGAACGCACCGGAGAGATACTGGATCAGGTAAATCTCTGGCGCAGGCGGTTTCTTTATCCCCCTCAGCTCTCGGGAGGGGAGCAGCAGAGGGTCGCGATCGCGAGGGCGATAGTAAACGCGCCGTCAGTCCTGCTGGCCGACGAGCCGACCGGCAACCTCGACCTGCACACGGCGGAGGAGATAATGCAGCTCATAATCTCCATCAACGCACTCGGCACAACAGTTATAATGGCGACTCACAACCAGTATCTCGTAGACGCTTACAGGCAGCGCGTCATCGGCATCAAGGCCGGCAGGGTTGTCAGGGACGAGAAGAGGGGAAGGTACAACCTCGATGGGGAGTTTTAAGTATGCCGTAAGGGACGGTTCGAGGCTCATCATCAGGCACTGGGGGCTTTCGGCCCTCACGATCCTGACCTCGATGGCGGTCTTTTACCTTATAGGGGCAAGCGTTCTGCTGGTTTTGAACGCCAGGCACATAGTGAACATGCTGGAGGGAGAGTTGTCGGTGCGGGCCTATCTCACGTCGAGGGCCAATCCGAGCGAGGTCGTCGAAACAGTGTCGGCTATCCCTCACGTCGTGCAGGTCGGGATCGTCACAAAGGAGAATGCCCTCGAGAAACTGAAGGCGAGGGTGGGGGACTGGCCCACAGTGCTGGAATTGCTGGGGGAGAACCCGCTTCCCGACAGCATTGAGGTGTGGGTCGACAAGGCAAGCAGCGTCAAGGGAGTCGCGCAGGCGCTGACAGCCATTACGGACATATCGGACGTCGTCTACGCCGGCAGGCTGGCGGAAAAACTGTCCCAGTTCTCTCATTTCGCGAGTCAGTTCTCGCTCGCGATCCTGATAGTGGCGGTCACGGCGAGCGCCGTTGTTCTGTTCAACACCATAAGGATAGCGGTATATTCAAAAGAGGAAGAGATAGGTATAATGCTGATGGTTGGGGCTACCCCAACGTTTGTCGCGATGCCGTTCGTGCTTCAGGGCGTCATACTCGGGGGACTGGGCTCGCTGGGGGCGAGTTCGCTTCTAGCGTTCAGCTATAAAGGGGTGATAGCCCGATTGAAGGATATACTGCCGTTCCTGCCATTTCTGGAGGACGGCGTGGTGATTATGGAACTCGGTCTCATTCTGGTTGGAGCGGGCGCCACGGTCAGCCTGATAGCGAGTCTGGTGGCGGTCGAGACGTTCACGAAAAAGGCCATGAAGCCGTTATAACGTTTGATCGCGCGCAACGCGAAGAGTTTGTCATTAGCACCGCCTTGAAATCGAATCGGCATGAGCCGTGCGTCCGGATGGACGCAGGAGAGAAAGGAGCCCAGCGATGATGACATCGACCGGACGAAATATCTCGAGAAGCATACTGCCCCTGGTGGCGTTTATTTTAATGCTTGTTTCGTTTACATCCCTTGCCGTGCCGTTGCCGTCGTATGCGGCAGCGCCGGAGAACAACGGCGACATAGAGAAACAGCTTGCCGTGCAGGAAAAACAGCTCAAGAAAATAGAGAGCCAGATAAAGGCGAGCAACAAAAAGCTGAAAGTGGCCAAAGAGAAAGAACATAACGTTATAAATGAGCTCTCCGCCCTGAGCAACAGGCTGGCTAAGGCGGAACAAGAGCTCAACGTCAGCGTGCTGAAACGCAATCAGATCGCGAATAAACTCCTCAAGACGACAGAGATGATCAACGAGACCGAGGCGAAGATAGAAAAGGCAAAGAAGCTGCTCTCCAGCCGCATGGTGGCGGTCTATAAGTTCGGCGGCGTGTCGGAGTTCAACCTCTTTATGTCCGCAAACGGAGCGCAGGACGCGCTCGCCACATCGTATCTGCTCGCTAGGATAGCGGAGCAGGACAAGGAGCTCATACGCGAGCTCCAGGTTCAGAAGGGAACTCTCGACAAAGCCCGCGCGGAGCTCGTCAAACAGAAGGCCGAGCTGGAATCCAGAAACAAGGAGCTCGCGCAGCACAAGTCCAATATCCAGAAGACCTCCAAGGATCGCGGCAAACTCCTGGAAAAGATCCGCAAGGACAAGGTGCTGTTTCAGGCCGAACAGGACGAACTCCTCAAGGCATCCGGAGAGTTGAAGGGAAAGGTCAACGAACTCCTGGCAGCGAAGAAGAAACTGCAGCAGGCCAACAAAACCGCCGCTACGCCGCGTTACTTCAAGGGCGGCAAGCTGGCGTGGCCCCTTCGCGGAAAGATAACGAGCCCCTATGGTACCAGGATACACCCAGTGTTCAAGACCAAGGCAACCCACACCGGCTTGGATATAGACGGGCAGAGAGGGGACCCCGTGAGAGCCGCGGCGGACGGCGAAGTCCTGTACACCGGATGGCTCAGGGGTTATGGACAGGTAGTAGTGCTTGACCACGGAGGAGATCTTACGACGATCTACGCTCATCTGTCAGGCATAGAAACAGTTGAGAATTCGAAAATCAAGACGGGGGATATAATCGGCAGGGTTGGGGCGACCGGAATCGCCACAGGTCCTCACCTTCACTTCGAGGTCCGTATCAACGGAAATACCACCGACCCGATAAAATATCTCCAGTAACACCGGGAAAAGACCCTTATGCCGTTGGACAATCTAATCGGCGTTTCCCCATTAACAAATTTTTTATGAAAGTCAGGGATTGAAATGTTCAGAAGATGCAGGGATATTCTACTCGGGGTGATAGCCGGCGGATTTGCGACAGCGGCATTGATGCTGGTGGGATCAGCTTACGGGGCGAGCGAGTGGGCTCGTCTTCTGCCATTCTCTCAGCAAAACCTGATGATAATGAGGCAGGCTCGCTCGATCATAGAAATGTACTACGTGGACGGAAGCGAGTCCCCCGATGAGGAAAAACTCTTCTTCGGCTCGATGAAGGGCATGGTTTCGGCGGTCGACGATCCCTACACCAGGTACGTCGAGCCCGAACAGCTCAGGGAGGAGAGCCTCGAAATGGAGGGAGAGTACGGCGGGCTTGGAATGTATATCGGGGCGAGGGATGGCAAGCTCCTCGTCATAAGCCCGATAGAGGATACGCCCGCCGACAAAGCCGGAGTAAAGCCGCTCGACGAGATAGTGAAGGTGGACGAAAAGGTCGTGGTCGGAATGGACCAGAACGACGTCGTCAAACTGCTGAGGGGAGCCCCCAACACCGATGTGACGGTGTGGTTTCGGCGAACCGGTGAGGATGAGCTTCTTTCATTCAAGCTGACCAGGGAGATAATAAATATCAAGACGGTGCGCCTCGAGATGATTGACAACGTCGCGTACATAAAGCTCAACAACTTCCATCACAAAACGTCCGCCGAGCTCGCGGACGCCATACGCGAGGCCGAGTCGAACAAGTCGTCCGGCATAGTCCTGGACATGCGCAACAATCCAGGCGGGCTCCTGAATGTTGCCATCGATGTAGCCTCCCAATTCCTGGATGGCGGGCTGGTAGTGAGCATAAAGGGAAGGGTCAATCGCTTCGATGACGCCCTGTACGCGGAAGAGGGAATAGCCACCAAGCTTCCGGTAGTGGTGCTGATCAACGAGGGGAGCGCGAGCGCGTCGGAGATAGTGGCAGGCGCTATTCAGGACCGTAAACGCGGGCTGCTCGTAGGGAAAAAAAGCTACGGGAAGGGCTCGGTGCAGTCCCTGTTCAATCTGCCCGACAACGCAGGGGTGTACGTGACGATCGCCAGATATACCACTCCATCCGGCAAGGTGATAGATCACAAGGGATTGATCCCCGACTACGCGATAGACGGCGGTCCGGTGATCGAGAGGTCGGAGGACAAGCAGCTCAAGAAGGCGCTTGGGGTTATGAAGAATGTTCTTCTGTCCCCGAAATAAAAAATTTTGCGGGGTGATGGCAGATAAAATACGCTAGGTACAGCTTAAAGAGAAAGGGGATGCTCATCCGCTGGCTCGTCGTCTTCCTGGCTGGGGTGGTTGTCGGCTTTCTGATAGCCTCGTGGGTAATGCGGAGTACGGATCACGGCGATGATTCCGGGACTTCGCGGATTCTCTCTTCCAACGATGTTTTGTCCTCGCGTGATGCAGAGGAACTCAGGGCCGCTGTCTTAAATGAGATTTTCCCCCCGTCTGACGCCGTAATCGAAGCGTCAAAGGATGTTTTGTCCTCGCCTGACCAAGGAGAAGTCAGCGCTGACGTTGCAGAGGGTATTCTGCCCTCGTCTGACATCGGAGCCGTCCAGAGTGATGTTCCGCAGCCTGACACGAGCGGCATCATCGGTACCAAAATTTCGGGAGGTTTGCAGCCATCGTCTGACGACAGCGTCCTCCGAATCGAAACTTCAAAGGATATCCGGCCATCGCCGAATGAGGGCTCAGTCACGGCCAACGTTCCAAAATGGCGGATTGCGCCGGCGAAGACGCAGGACACGGCCTCGGATGATGATTACCGCGACTGGGGAAACGACGAAACCCTCCTGAGTGTCTCTCTGGATGTCGTCTATGATGTCGTGGAAGCGGAGGGTTCGTCTGACGCAGCCCCTGGCGGCGACTCGGGACGGATACCCATGCTGGCTATCGTGTTGGACGACGTGGGGTACAGCATGTCCCTGGCAATGCAGGTGATCTCGATGGATCTTCCCCTGACGATGGCAGTGATTCCCGGCACCAGGCACAGCGCCGCGATAGCTGCGGAACTCGACAGGAGGGACATCCCATACCTCGCTCATATACCGATGCAGGCGGCTGGGGATCCTGACGGGAAGGCCGGGCATATCGGCCTGAAGGACGACTACGCGATCGGGGTCGGGATGACGGAGTCCGCAATACGCGAAATCCTCATACCGTTGATAGATTCACTCCCTGGCGCATACGGAGTGAGCAATCACAGGGGTTCAAAGGTGACGTCGGATCCGGAAACGATGAAGGCGTTGATGCGTCTGCTGAAGGAGAGAAATCTCTTCTTCCTGGACAGTCATACGACGGCCAACACGGTCGCCTACGAAACGGCTCGGGCCATGGGAGTCAGAACCGCCAGGAACTCGTTTTTCATAGATCATGACGGCGATGTCGATAAGATATGGGCCGCGTTCGACAGGGCGATCGGCGTCGTGACCAAGGCCGGTTCGGCGGTTGCGATCTGCCACATGAGGCTTGAGACGATCAAGTTCCTCGAAGGTTTGAAGCAGAGGGATTTGAATTCGGACGGCGTGAGGCTCGTGACGCTGACGCAGCTTATGAAGGAACGTGAACTCCGGAAGGGAGAAATGTGAATTGGACGCTCAGGTACAGGTTTTGGTAGGTGCTCAATGGGGTGACGAGGGCAAGGGAAGGGTGGTCGACGTGCTCGCCGAGACCGCTGATGTGGTGGTGAGGTATCAGGGCGGGGCAAACGCTGGACACACGGTCATGGCTGGCGGCCGAAAATATGTGTTTCATCTGCTGCCATCCGGTATGCTGTATCCGAACCGCCTCTGCATCATAGGCAACGGGCTCGTTGTCGACCCCGAAAAACTCAGGGAAGAGGTGAACGGCCTGGACCCGTCGCCCGAAAAATCAGGCACGAGGCTCGTCGTGAGCGGAGCGGCCCACATAGTGATGCCATATCATAAAAAACTCGACGCGCTGGGGGAGTCGGCTCGAAGCAAGAGCGGCTTTGGATCGGCGATAGGAACGACTGGCAGAGGTATAGGCCCGTGTTATGTGGACAAGTACAACCGTACTGGGATCCGCGCGGAGGATCTCGCGCAGCCCGACGTGGTCGCGAAGAAGCTGCGCTTGAACCTGGACGAGAAGAATCTCATCCTTGAAAAGATATATGGCGAACCGCCGTTCGAGTTTGACGGTCTATACGAGACCGTCCTCGAATGGGGCAGATTCATCGCTCCGTACATAGGGAACGCCACGTTCGAACTGGACAGGGCAATCTCCTCCGGCAAGAGGATACTCTTCGAAGGGGCTCAGGGAACGTTGCTCGACGTGGATCACGGAACGTATCCCTACGTCACGAGCTCCAGTTGTGTCTCCGGCGGTTGCTGTACCGGAGGGTCCGTTCCCCCCGGCAGGATTGACCGGATCATAGGGGTGGCGAAGGCTTACTGCACCAGGGTGGGAGAGGGGCCCTTTCCAACTGAGCTGACGAATGAGGCAGGGGAACTGCTCAGGAAAAATGGGGCGGAATACGGGGCAACGACTGGCCGTCCCCGCCGCTGCGGCTGGCTGGACATGGTCGCCCTGAACTATGCCGTAAAGGTTAACGGGCTGGACTTCATCGCTTTGACTAAGCTCGACGTCCTGTCCGGACTCGACGAGCTGCTGGTGTGCATCGCCTACGATGTCGACGGCGGCAGGCGGGAGACATTCCCGGACTCGGCTGCCGTGCTGGAGCGAGTGACGCCGGTTTACAGGAAATTCACGCCGTGGAACGAGGACATCTCGGGTTGTCGGAGTTCGTCGGACCTTCCTGAGGCTGCGCGCGAATACGTCTCCTTCATAGAGGAGTCGACATCCTCGAAGGTCTGTCTCATAGGCGTTGGCCCGAGGCGCGAGGACACGATCAGGATTTTCTGAAGCTCTTTGACATGCAGATAGTGGATATTGACTTCTGCGGCATAGAGGATCTCGACGTCCTGTATGCGGTCGAGTGCGCTTGTTTTGCCTCGCCGTGGAAGCGTTATATGCTGGAGAGCGATCTTCAAGATCTTGGCGGAGTCGTTTATCTCAAGGCCGTGGCAGGCGGGGGGATTATCGCCGGTTATGGAGTCCTCAGCAGAAACGATCGGGACTCTCATCTGCAAAACCTTGCGGTATTGCCAGAGTACAGAAGGCTTGGCGTCGCATCGCAGCTCATGATAGGCTTTGACGAGATTTCCGAGGAATGGGGGTGCATGAGAATGTGCCTGGAGGTCCGTGTTTCGAACAAGATCGCGAGGGATTTCTACGCAAAGATAGGCTTTTCTTATCACTCCATATCGATCGGTTACTATGCGGATGGCGAGGACGCTCTCAACCTGACGGCGAAGATTCCATTGAGGGTGGGCGAATCGTTGGGGTAACTTTGGATGAGCAGGAGGTGCAGCGATTGTCTGAGAATAGCATGAATGAACGAATAGTAGTAGTCACGGGCGATATCACGCACGAGCGCGTGGATGCAATCGTGAACGCCGCCAACGAGAGCCTGCTTGGAGGAGGAGGCGTGGATGGAGCCATTCATAGAGCGGCCGGCCCTGAACTCCTTGCCGAATGCCGTGGGCTGGGAGGCTGCCGCACGGGAGACGCCAAGGTGACGAGCGGTTACAGGCTGCCCGCCAAATGGGTGATTCACACGGTCGGCCCGGTGTGGCGCGGTTATGACCGTGACGCCGAACTGCTTGCCTCCGCATACAGGCGCTCCATGGAGGAGGCGGTGAAGATCGGGGCTCGGACAATAGCCTTTCCGGCGATATCCACCGGCGTATACGGTTATCCGCAGGATGAGGCCGCACGGATAGCGGTGAGAACAGTCATCGAGTTTCTGAGCGAGTTCGGGAACAGCGCGGCGATAGACCAAGTCCGGCTCGTCTGTTTCTCGGACTCGTCAGCTGACTGTCACCGGTCGGCGATGGCGGAGCTCATTGGAGAGATCAAACGCCTGCAGCCGGAGGAACAGACGGATAAATCCGATTGATAAACCTTTCGAAGCTGCTCTTCCCAGGCGCGGCCGGATTTCATGGAGACGCGCTGAGGTTTCCTGAAAAATCCGCCGATGTCCCGCCGCCGGTTATCGTTTGGCACGTGACGGACGAATGCAACCTCCGTTGCAGGCACTGTTACTCGGGGCGACGACCCGGAAGCGGGCCAGACTCAAAGCCTGCGATGGAGGGCGCGGAGGCGTTTCGGTTCTTGGAGTATCTGAGGGACAATGCGCCGTCGGCGCTTATCATGTCCGGAGGAGAGCCCATGATGCACCCAATGTTCTTTGAATTCGCTGACTTTGCCAGTCGGTGCGGACTGAGCGTTGCTCTCTCGACCAACGGCTCCATGATAGACGATCACAGCTCGGCAAGCATCTTCGAGGCCGGCATTTCCTACGTCGGCGTCAGCATCGACGGGCCGCGTGACGTCCATGACCGCTTCCGAGGAACGCGGGGCGCTTTCGATTACTCCGTCATGGGCATCAAGAGGATGGCGGCCCGGGGCTGCAGGACGGGACTGAGGGTCACGCTTGCAAAACCTCTGCTGCCGTATTTAAACGAGATTATGGACGCAGCGGAGCGACTGCCTGTCTCCCGGATATGTTTTTATCACTTCATCCCATCCGGACGAGGGGCATCAGATCCTGATCTGATTCCAGACACAGCCGAGGAGAGAGCCTCAGTGACTCAGATAATAGAATGGGCGGAGCGGGTGGGATCCGAACGGACGGGGGAACGCAGGTTGGAAGTTCTGACAGTCGGCGATGCTTCGGATGGCGTTCTTCTCTTCAAATATCTCTCGAATCGTGGATCTGACCGGGCGGAGGCGGCGAGGACGCTTATCTCGCGCTCCGCGTCACGAGGGATAGGCGAGGGGATCCTGTCGGTCAGGTGGGATGGCCTTGTTTTTCCAAACCAATTCGACTGGGAGACGTCGCTTGGGCGATGGACTGATCTGGATGAGATTCGAAGGCGGAAGCGGCAAAATTGCGGACGAGGATCGTTATGCGTGGGGTGCGAATGGACGTCCATGTGCGGCGGAAGCTTGAGGGCCGGCCTGATGGGACGCTGTTCCTTGACCGAGTAGTCATGGTCTGCTCTGAGGAGACTCGAACGCGCGTATCGAAATCGGTCGCCTCCGCGCTGGAGGAAGGGATCGCGATAGTCAGCCGTCCCTTCGAGGACATCGCGCGGCGGCTGGGTGTGAGCGAATCGGAAGTCCTGCGAATCGCGCGCCTCCAGAGGGACTCCGGTTTTCTTCGTCACTTCGGCCCCTTTCTCGATTTCAGATCCTTCGGCAAGAAGGGGTATCTGTTTGGGCTGAGCAGTCCTCGGGGGCGAACGGAGGATTTCGCGTCATACGTAAGCGGACTGCCCTCCGTGACCCACAGTTATCGCAGGGATCACCGGCTAGATCTTTGGTTCACGGCCATCCTCGGCGGACGTGATTCGGCTGAGACGTTCTGCGAGACGCTTCGGGGGATGGGGCTGGAGTTCATAGCGCTCGACTCGGGCAGAAGGATAAAACTTCGCACGTCCTTCGCGATATCCCGCCCATTGGCCACGGAGGACAAGCCGGAGGAGACCGAGCCGGCTTTTTGCCGGCTGGATGCGGAACAACTGAGCCTGATAACCGCCCTCCAGGATGATATTGATCTCGTTCCGCGTCCGTTCGCCCGAGTCGCCGATGCCGAGGGAACGTCCGAGGATTCGGTCATCGAAGGGGTGAGGCGTCTTATGTCTGGCGGGGCGCTGAGGAGGATAGGTGCGTCGGTGGATCACCGGAGGGCCGGTTACACATGCAACAGCCTGACGGCGTGGGACCTCTCGGGCATGTCAGACGAATCAGCCACCGCTCTGGCAAAACGCGCGACAGCGGCGCGCCCTTGGGCCAGCCACTGTTATCTGCGGCGTATTATTTTCTCAAACGCCGCCCTTTCTTGGCCTTACAACCTGTATATTATGATTCACGCTTCGAATGATCCGGAGATGGCGGAAAGGGAGCGTTTGCTCGGGCGGGACCTTGGCTCGGCGGATTTCGTTTCCCTCAGGACCTTGGAGGAATATAAAAAAGTTCCATACAGATATGTGCCGGAATAATGCGCGTGAGGCGCGAAGGATTGTGATGGGCTTGGACAGAGAGATGAGAAGGGCGGACAAGAAGGTATCGGATGACGCATGGATAGCGGATGTACTGCGGGCGGGACAGGTGATACACCTTGCCCTTGCTACGCGCTGCGGCGAGCCTTACGTTGTGCCAATGGGTTACGGATATGACGGTGCCGCGATCTACCTGCATGGAGCGAGGCATGGGCTCAAATGCGATATCATAGCGGACAACCCTAAGGTCTCGTTCAACGTAACGGCGGGCGTTGAGCTGGAGAGGAGCGAACTTGGAGCTGATTTCAGCATGAAGTACAAGAGCGTTACGGGCTTCGGAGAGGTAACGGAGATAACTGATCTAGATGGCAAGAACGCGGCTCTCGGGGTGCTGATGAGGCAGTATGACGGACCGCACTCCGACTTGACAGAGGCCAATAAGGATTCGATCTGGGTGGCTCGGATAGACATTATGAGCGTGACGGGCAAGATAAGCGGATATCCCAAGCCGCCTTCTCAGGTCACGAGAGCATCGTCATGATGATGAACGGCAGGCAGGATACTATCGCGAGGTACCTCGCAAGCTGAATGATTCCTATGGTGAGCGAGTCGGCGTTCATCTCCTCGGCGACGATCACCATCTGAGTCAATCCCCCTGCGCACGTCGAGAGCAGGCATGTGAGAGGGCTCCAACCCGTCATCCTCCGGATGATCAGCGAGAGAAGCAGGTTGAGCGCGTTGATGAGGATGTTGCTCGCGACAAGCGTGGCGAGAAACCTCGCGTTCGTAAGATAACCGATCTGCTCCGGGCCGAACTGCCGAGCTATGGCGATTCCAAGTCCAATCTGCGCTATGATCATGAGCGCCGGCGGCAGTGCGTATGTTCTCCCCGAGAGAATGGAGAACATGCCGGATGTGAAGAGGGCTCCCAGCATATAACCTGCCGGGACGCCGGCCGTTTCGAACGCAAATCCGCCGGCGATTGACAGGGCGGACATGCAGGCTATTCCGCCGCGCGACATCATACGAAGATCTGAGTCCTGCTCGCCGGAGCTCTGCATGGGGCATTCTCCGCCGCGGCTTTTATTTTCAAGCCGTTGGGACCATTTTTTAGCGATCCACGGTGTTATCACCAGCACCACTACGAGTCTGGATACGCCGATTATGGTGACGGTTGCCGCGTCGAAGTCCATGGAGAGCGCGAATACGGCCATCTCGCTGACGCCACCCATCGATGACCCTATGAGCGATGTTGACATGGGCAGACCGGACATCCATGAGAAGAAAATCCCGCCCGATATCGACAGCAAAACCATCCAGACCGACACGACCAACGCCGGTTTTACTGCGCGCCGAAGAAGGACGAGCGAGTTTATGTTCAGCCTGCGTCCCATTGCCAGGCCCATGATTACCTTGCAGGCGGAGGAGACCCCGGAGACTGGAGCGTTTGGATATTTGCCGGCCATGGCAAGCACGGCCGCGACCGTCATGGAACCCATAAGCGCAGGAAGCGGAAGCCGTGCCCTCTTGAACGCGATATACCCGGCCGAACCGATGAAAAACAAAAATACGAGAGAAAAAAACTCGGTCATACAGAAATCCCCAACCCGCTTAATCGGAGGGGATCAAAGGAACGAGGGTGCCGGCAGGCTGTTGGAAAATTGTGCGTGAGGATCGGAAGCCGGTATAATTGCCCGGGACTGGGTTATTCATAGACAGAGAGTATGAGGAACACCCTTCCATCGCTGACGGCAAACGGGAGTGTGAAGCTTTTGACATTTGATTTTACAGTTGGGGACATTTTTATGTTATCGCCGGACAGAAGCTGCGGCGGCGTGATGTCGAGCCCGGAGATGTTGGCCGTAATCAGAGCTCTTCCGCTTATCATGTTGGTCAGCTCTCCCAGAACGCTCATGGACATTGAATCGTCTGGGTCAGCCTTTACCATGCCGTATGTGAAAGCCCCCACATACGTTTCAAATGATTTTATGTCCGCCATCAGCGCCGCGTTGCACCGTGATTTTCCTCCGACTATGCCGATAAAAGCGGCGACCCTGCTGCCAGGAGCGTTAACTCCAGGGGTGACCTCTGGTTTCACGAATTTGGCGTCAATACCGGCTTCCTCGCTCACGGAAATGAGCGCGCTCATATATGAATTTACAAGCACTGATGGCAAAGTTATCTTTGTGGACATTACCTTCCTCACTCCTACGATACGTCTTCTCCTCGGCGGCGCTCGGCATAAAACAAAGGCAGGTTCGAAAAAACTAATCGAAGACCCTTCGAACACGTATATTAGCACAGTCCCTGACTTTTGAGAATAGCACAAAGAAGCGATTACGGGCAGACGCATCGAAAGCTATCGAAATTAGGATCGCGAGTTCCGCCCGCGCCATCGAGGGGACCAGTCCCTTGGCCTCATCGATTACGCTGTAAGGCCGCTCAATTTGTGACGCCCATTATGCTCTGCAGCCTGTATGATGAGAACATTCCCATCTCCGTGTATGGTATGTAAATCGTAAAACCCCACGAATCGCCCGGTTCCATGATCTCGGTTGCGGTATCCGTTACGTAGTTGTACGGCCGGTTTTGGGAGTCGCAAAGGTCGAAGGCTATTCGAACGGCGTCGAATGCGTGATTTGACCGGTTGACCACTGTCCCGGCGATAAAAAGACCGTTTTCGTCCTCGCCCAGTGAGTGCCCGCTGAGGACGAGATCGATGCCGCCGAGGTCTGGCCTGCCGTCGGGGTCCTGAACGTATTGAGAACCTCCATCGGCCTCGGTTGGAGCTTGCGCAGGGACGACATCCCAAGTCGGCGTACCGCGCGCCACGTCAGGCGAAATCCTGCCCGTCCATTGCGGATTGTGGGATGAACCGATGACGCCGTAGCCTGACAGGCTTCTCGAATATCCGAAACCGGAGAAAAAACCGACGGCATAGCCGACTCCGAAGAAAAGCGCCAGCGCCAATAAAAATTTTCCGGCGAAAACGGTTTTTTTCTCAGTCATCGATCGGTCCTCTCACTGTCGGCTGCGATCCCGCCAAGTCTACTCGACACTTGTCCTTCCGGCCCTTCCGAGGACTTTCATGCTCTTCGCCTGTTTGTAGTTGTCGAAGTCGGTCATGTCAAAGGCATAAGACTTTCTGTGTCTTCGAGCGATGAAGCCCTTTATTGTGAATCCTGTCAGTATCTCCTCTTTTCCCGAGTAGAAGGCAAATTTCGAGCTGAAGTTCAGCCCGGATTCCTCCGGGTTGTATATGGTGATCGTCACCCGGCCGTTCTCGGCTATAAACAAATTTTCATACAGCAACGGTGTGCCGGGAATCGGTCCGGACGCCTTATAAGGCGGGACCGGCGGCACTTTTGCTGCCTTCTTTTTCTTGGCGGCTTCGGCCATCGGCGCCGCAGTCAGGGACAACAGCATAAAAACAACACAGACGACAGCCGGCAGCCTCCCCTTCCTCGCAATGCTCATAAAGCGTTCACCACCCATATCATGAATATTTTTTACGACTGCCGAATTTATCCAAGATGCCAAGGCTTTTCTCTCATTCTCTCCGAGACGAACGCCCTGGCATCTTCTTGAAACAACTCGGATTTCACATTTATCTTTCGGATTTGAGTTCGACCCTGCGGATGTCGCAGGCTCTTCCCGTCTCCTCGTCGATGTCCAGGATTACGCCCTGAAGGCGGACATCGACATCGTCGACCTCGAATTTATTGGGGATGCCGGTCAGAAATTTCGGCATTACGGAGTCGTACTTCATTCCGATTACCCCGCCGTGCGGGCCTGTCATGCCGGCATCCGTCAGATAAGCCGTCCCGTGCGGCAGGATGGCCTCATCCGCGGTCTGGACGTGGGTGTGGGTCCCGATCAGAGCCGATACCCTTCCGTCGAGGTAACGCGCCATCGCTATCTTCTCGGCAGTCGCCTCGGCATGGAAATCCACGAAGACCATGCTGCAGTCCAACCCTCGCAGTATGTCGTCAGCCGTCCGAAACGGACAGTCGACCTCTGGCATGAAGGCCCTTCCCTGCAAATTCATTACGGCGAGCCTGCGCCCGCCCTTTTCGAAAATCCCGCACCCCCGCCCGGGAGCTCCGGGAGGATAATTGGCCGGGCGAAGCACTCTCGTCTCGACGTTCAGCATGGGAACGAACTCCTTCTTGTCCCAGATATGATTGCCGGACGTCATGACGTCAACGCCTGCGTCGAACATATCATTCATGATCCTCTCGGTCATCCCAAAACCGGCGGCGGCGTTCTCACAATTTATGACTGTAAAATCAAACCCTCCGGACTCGGCCCTGAGCTCCTTCAGCCCGCCGGCAAGAACGGTCCTGCCCGGTCTGCCAAACACATCGCCCACAAAGAGAATCCTCATCGGCACCGGCCTCGCGTCTACTTGGCGTAGTCCACGACGCGGGTCTCCCTTATGAGGGTAACTCTGATCTGTCCGGGATATTTCATCTCCGACTCGATCCTGCGCGCAATGTCGTAGGCAAGTTTCTGCATACTGCCCTCATCCGTCGTCTCCGGTGAGAGGGCTACCCTGATCTCTCTGCCGGCTTGTATGGCGAACGCCTTGTTCACGCCATCGAAAGACTTCGCTATCTCCTCGAGCTTCTCTAGCCTCTTGACGTAGGCATCCAGACTCTCCCTCCGCGCCCCCGGACGGGATGCGCTCACCGCGTCGGCCGAGGATACCAACAGGGCGTAAATCGACTGCGGCTCCTCGTCCTCGTGATGAGAGGCGATGGCGTTGATTATCTCGGGGGATTCTCCGTAGCGCTTGGCGATATCAGCGCCGATGAGGGCGTGCGGTCCTTCGACCTGATGGTCGACAGCCTTTCCGATGTCATGGAGCAGGCCGGCTCTCCTCGCCACGCTCTCGTCCACGCCCAGTTCGGCGGCCAGGAGGCCTGAGATGTGAGAAACCTCGAGGCTGTGGTGCAGGGCGCTCTGTCCGTAGCTGGCCCTGAATCGCAGCTGTCCTATCAGCTTTGCGAGCTCGGGGTGCATGTGTTTTATACCGGTTTCAAGCAGCGCTTCCTCGGATGCCTCTATGATCTGAATCTCCACGTCGCGCTGTGTTTTTTCTATTATTTCCTCTATTCGCGCCGGGTGTATGCGGCCATCCTGTATCAGGCGCTCCAGTGACAGCCTTGCCACCTCGCGTCTTATGGGATCGAAGCAGCTCAGCGTCACCGCCTCCGGCGTATCGTCGACTATCAAGTCGACTCCAGTGAGGGTTTCGAACGTCCTGATGTTCCTGCCCTCCCTGCCGATTATGCGGCCCTTCATCTCGTCGGAGGGAATCTGCACCACGCTGACCGCTATCTCCGACGTGAAATCGACGCTGCAGCGCTGAATGGCCACGGCTATTATCTCCTGAGCCTTCCTGTCCGCGTCCCTGCGCGCCTTCTCCTCGAGGTCCTTCAGCTTGAGTCCGATGATATGATTGGCCTCCGACTCGACCGCTGACAGCAGCATCGCCTTGGCGTCCTCTCTCGACATCTGCGCGATCTCCTCGAGCTTCGTTACCAACTCACGCTCCATCTGGGCTATTCCGTCGACCCTGCGTTTCGCGTCATCGATCTTTTGTTTGAGGTCTTCCTCGCGCTTAGTGACATTATCGATCTTTCTGTCGAGGTTTTCCTCTTTTTGCTCCAGCTTGCGCTCCATTCTCTGGAGTTCGTTTCTGCGTTCCTTAGTTTCCTTGTCGACCTCCTGACGGAGTCTGAATATTTCTTCTTTTGTCTCCGCCATGAGATCTCGCCTTGACTGTTCCGCTTTATTCGCTGCCTCTTCAAGCAGCCTTTCGGCCTTGGCGACGGCGTTATCCTGTTTCTTTCCCACAACGACCCTGTGGACCAAAACACCGGCTACAACACCGACTATCACAGAACAGCCAACAGTAAACAACAGAATCCATTGCATTCTCAATCACCTCTTCAAATCATTTGTCAAGGTACGTTAAAAGACACGAAGTTATTACAATGAATAACCAGTCAATTATATCAGATAAATTCACGATAAATTCACGAGAACTTTGAACTCTCCAGTTGGGTAGTATAATAACAAAATATAAGCTATAATACATGAGAAATCAGTCATAAAAGGAGGTGTGAAGATGCGTCGCTATCGTTGTATCGTATGTGACAATAAGTTTGAGGCGGACGACAAGGAGAAGGTCTACAAGTGTCCAAAATGCCGGGAGCGATTCGTCGAGCTAATAGATGGCGCTCCTGTCAAAGGCAAGCAATGGGGCAGCAAAAGTTTCAGCGTTAGATAACTCTATAAAGTCAGTGATGAACTCAATTTTTGGATATCAAAAAACAGCCCTGAAGTATCCTGATGCATCTGTGACCGCTTAAAGTCAAATAAAAATGACATGGGCTATCCTTATTCGAGGAGGCCCATGTCACTGCAAATAAGCGTTATGTTTTTTAGGACAGAAGCCCTTCCAGGTCATCCAATGCCGCCGAAAAGAGGTCTATCGCGTCAGATATGGGGTTTGGTGTGCTCATGTCCACCCCGGCTGATTTCAGCAGGTCGATGGGATAACCGCTCCCACCGCTCGCCAGGAACTTGAGCCAGCGGGCGCGGGAGCCGGCGTCGCCGCCAGCTATGCCTCGGCTCAGGGAGAGCGCGGCTGAGCAGCCCGTCGCGTACTGATAGACGTAGAACGGCGAGTAGAAGTGCGGTATTCGCAGCCACTCGAACCCTATGAGCTCGTCGGTCACCATCTCGGGGCCGAAGTACATCGCGTTCTTCTCCCTCCAGAGGCCGCACAGGCATTCCGCGGATGTGTCGCATCCATTCTCCCCTCGCCCGTGAACATCCCGCTCGAACGACGCGAACATCACCTGTCTGTACAGGGTAGACCTGATTCGCTCCAGTTTTGAGTTCAAAATATAAGCCCTCTTCATGCGATCGTCCGTGATGTTCAGCATGTGGCGCAGAAGGAGTTCCTCGTTCACTGCTGACGCCGTTTCGGCACAGAATATCGTGTATTCCGACATGGGGTAGGGTTGATTTGCCCTCGAATAGTGCGAGTGCATCGAATGGCCTAGCTCGTGCGCGAGGGTCAGCACGTCGGAGAGCTCGCCGCCGTAATTCATCAGTATGTAGGGAGGCGTGCCGAAAGCGCCGCCGGAGTATGCGCCAGAGCGCTTGCCCCTGTTGGGGAGCACATCTATCCACCCTGACGTCATGCCGCGCGCCAGTATGTCGGAGTACTCGGAGCCCAGCGGTCGCAGGGCCTCCCTCACCATGCCCTTGGCGGTCTCCCATGGGATATCGCGGTACGGATTTTCGACGAGTGGGACGTAGACATCGTACATGTGCAGCTCGTCCAAGCCAAGGGTGCGTTTTCGGAGAGCCATATAGCGATGCAGCGGCTCCAGCCTGCTCTCTGTTGTCTCCACCAGGTTGTGGTAGACCGACACCGGTATGTTGGGCCCATCGAGCGATGCGGCCAGGTCGGACTCGTAGCCTCTGGCTTTGGAGAAGAAGCGGGATGCCTTCAGCATTCCGTTGAAGGCCGCGCCGAAGGTGTTCAGGTTCTTTCGGTAGGTCTCGTAAAGCGCCTCGAACGCACCCTTGCGAACATCGCGGTTTCTGGAACTGACGAGCTTTGTGTAGCGTTCTTCGGATAGCTCGGCGTCGTTCCCGTCCTCGTCCTTCACGTTTGGAAACCTCATGTCCGCGTTTGCCAGCATGGAGAAAACTGTGAACGGCACGGACGACATTTCGGAGGCCCTGGCCAGCAGTGTCTCCTCCTCGCCGCTCCTCACGCGCTCCCGCCTGCGGATTGTGTCGCGCAGCTCAAAGCGGTAGTCATCGAACGCCCCTCCGTCATCTCCGATGAACGCGTTCAGAGTCTCGCCCGGAATGGAGAGAAGCTCCGGCGATATAAAGCCCGACGCCGCGGACGCCTCGGCCCACAGGCCCTCAGACCTGTCAGAGAGGGTTTGATATCTTGAGACAGTCATATCCTCGTGACTTTTCATGCTCGCGTATACATGGACGCGGGCCAGCGAGGCAAAGATCTCGTCCCGTGTCCTGAGGCAGCGAAGCAGGTTTGACGCCGACTCTCCCAGAGTGCCTTTGAACGCGGCGAGGCGGGGCAGAGCTTCGCGCACGCGGAGGAACTCCGCCTCCCAGTCGTCCTCCGACGCAAACACGGCGGACGGATCCCACTTGAACTCGTCAGCCACCTCATCCCTGGATGGAATGCGCACGACCGCCCCCTCAGAGCCGGGCGGCAGGAACGCTGACAGTCCGTTGTCGTATGATGGATTCGGTAGTGCAGTCATAGGGCACGATCCTTCCTCAATAATTTTCAAGGGACAGCTCCGGCTCCGGGCCGACGAAACAGCGCGTCTCCGCGAACTCGAATTTTGAGAGCATCTGAGTGATCTGGAGGTCGGTGATGTTGTCCGTCTCGTAGGGTATGGCGAATCGCCTGTAACCGAACTTCTCGGCGAAGTACGGAATGTTCGCGTCGGAATCCTGCGTGGCGAGGGCGCTGTCAAGCGAGTCCAGAAAGCTTTCGACGTTGAACATGGGGGAAGCGCTGGCGACCATCAGAACCTTGCACTCCTCCAGCAGTATCGCGCTCTTCCAGATGCCGCAGAGCGTTATGCCCGCGCCGAATACGTCGCTCTTCTCGAACAGTTCGTAGAGCACACGTTCCATTCCCCTGGAGTAAGAGAAGACCATAGCGAAATTCCCGCCCTCGCTCGTGGTGTGAGGGCGGATGATGTTCTCCGGCACCAGTGCGCCCATCGGGCACGCTCCGCCGAACTCCAGGTATAAAAACTCGCTTTCGAGCCTCATCGCCATCTCCGCGATGCGCCCCAGCGCGTCGCCGAAGAGGTGATTGGTCTTGATGGGGTTGAAGTCACATCTGTACGGCACCCACGTCTCTATATCGAACTCCATGTTCTGATTCCAGTATGGGAGGCGGGTCGCTCCATTGAAGACTCTTTCAAAAGTGGCGCTTCGCAGAATCAACTTGCTTTTACCGTCTTGCGCGACGTCTTTTCGAGCAGATCGACCAGCGTGTCCAGCAGTTTGTGCATCTCCGGCTTTGTAATCTGTGCGTCCGCTCCGATGCTCTGCGCCTTGCGCTTTATGTCCTCCGCCATGACGCTGGAGAAGACTATGATCGGGATGCGGGAGAGGGACTCGTCCTCCTTCACTCGTCTGGTCAGTGTGAGCCCGTCCATCTTGGGCATCTCTATGTCAGTCAGGAGGATATCGAATTCGTCTCCGTCGTCGACTAAGCGGTCCCATGCGGCCTTTCCGTGGCCGACCATCTCGAAGTTGTGGAATCCTCCAGTGCTCAGGGCGCCGTGTATGAGCTTGCGGATGAGCGGTGAATCCTCAGCCACCAGTATCTTGTACTGGTCGGGATCACCAAGCCTCTTTAAGACTTCGGGGCTGATGTCCTTCGCGTCCAGCTTGAACTGGCTGGCCAGGTTGGGGTTGACCACCTGGACTATGCGCTCGTAGTCGAGCAGCAGTATGTTGCGGCCTTCGCGCTTTATGACGTAC
The DNA here is from genome assembly GCA_031290815.1 of Synergistaceae bacterium. Taxonomy (GTDB): domain Bacteria; phylum Synergistota; class Synergistia; order Synergistales; family Synergistaceae; genus JAIRWR01. Next base: position 20,026 of record JAISLO010000249.1, read on the forward strand.
AGCGCGTTGTCCCCCAGGAACGTGCCAGTGAGGGAGGCATCCAGCTCGTCGGAGTTGATGCGGTAAATCCTGTCCACAGCGTCGACCACGAAGCCGAGTTTCATCTTGTTGAACTCGGCGACGATGAGCTTGCTGTTCTCCAGTTCGACTCCGGGGGTGATGGAGAGATAGTCTCGCAGATCTATCAGAGGAATGACCTCTCCTCGGATGGTGGTGATTCCCTTCATAGCGTGGTGGGCCTGCGGCACGTCGCGCGCTCCTGTCCATCTCAGGATCTCCCTGGTCTTGTCTACGTTTATGGCGAAGTATTGATTTCCAAGCAAAAAGACCACAACCTGCCATTCGTTTGTGCCGACCTCGGTTAAAATTTTCTCGTCCGCAACTGACATAAACATCACTCCCCGATTTTTCGCGTCCAATTTTCATCTTCGCCGCATGTTAGCCGTCCATGGCCACTCAATATGTATCTGCATCATATTTTATATTATAAGCCATACAATGGAAATAGGTCAGTTCAATTAATATTCCGTGCCGGTCTTGGCGCGGAAAAACCGATCCGCGGAAGCCGGCTCCGATGATTTCCAGTCACATAATACCATTCAGGAGGCCAACGATGAATCAGCGAATCAGCCTCTCCTTATTTACTTGGATCTGAGCTTCTCCATTGCCGAAATTGCGAACGCCGTCATGAGCGAGACCCCAATGGGCAGGGCGTCATCGTCTATATCAAACCTTGGGGAGTGGTGGGGGAAGTCGGTCCCCTTCTCCTCGCTGCCTGCGCCGACGAAGAAGAACGTGCCAGGGACCCGTTCGAGGTAAAGGCTGAAATCCTCAGACACCATCAGCAGGGGGGATTCCTCGGCGTTTTCGGGACCAACGACCTCCACCGCCGCTTCTCTCAAGATCTCGGTCATGTTTCTGTGGTTGACGACGCTCGGGCACATGTATTCGACCACTGTCTCAGCATTACAGCGAAAAGCCGACGCTATGCCGTCGGCGATGCGGCGTATGCGCCCCTCCATCGCCCCTCTCACCTCCGGGTTGAACGAGCGGAAGCTGCCGGTCGTGGAGGCGCTGTCGGGAATTATGTTGAATGCACTGCCGGATGTCAGGGTCCCGACGCTCACCACAGCAGTGTCGATCGGGTTGAGTTCGCGGCTTGTTATTGTCTGCAGCGATCCGATGAAATTCGCCGCGGCTATCGTTGGATCTATGGCTGCGTGCGGCATCGCGCCGTGACCGCCCTTTCCGGTGAAGGTCACCAGCCAGTTGTCGGCCGATGCCATGACGGGGCCGGCCCTCCATTGTACCAGCCCTGTTCGCACAAAGGACCAGAGGTGCAGGCCGGCAATCGCTTCAACGCCGTCGAGCACTCCCTCCGAGATCATCACATGCGCCCCTGAGTTTGGGCCGCGCTCCTCCGACGGCTGAAAGATGAAGCGGACCCTGCCTGGGAGCTCGTCCTTAAACGAGGAGAGCAGTTTCGCAGCGCCAAGCAGTATGGAGATGTGACCGTCGTGCCCGCAGGCGTGCATGACGCCGCCCGCCGTTGAACGGTAGGCCGCGTCGTTCTTCTCCTCGATCGGCAGCGCGTCGATGTCGGCTCGCAGCGCGACGCATGGGCCAGCGAGGTTCCCTGCGAGGTCGGCCGTGACGCCTGATTCGGTCCCCCCATATCCGCGTCTTACGTTAGTAAGGCCCAATTCGCAGAGCCTGCTCTCTATCAGCTTGCTCGTCTCGGCCTCCTGCCACGACAGTTCCGGATGGGCGTGCAAGTGATGCCGCAGCGCAGCCGTCTCCTCACGAATAGCTTCCGCCTTGGCCTTGATCGTGAACACGTCCACAGTATCAACCTCCTTATAAATTTATCGAAAGATCAGATCGTCCCCCAGCATGTTATAGGGCAGTTTTTCGACGTCGCGAATGACGTTGTCAATGTGCGCCTTCATCGCGTTTCCGGCTCTGCCGGTATCGCCTGAGGCCAGAGCTTCTATGATTTCAACGTGATCGTCGCCCATCACGTTTTTCGAATGATATCTGACGTGAGCCAGTTTCTTAGCGTATCTGCCATCGTGCCATATAAGCTTCAGAGCGCCGGCCAGCGTCCTGTTGCGCGACGCCGAGGCTATCGTCATGTGGAACCGTGTGTCGCTGTCGGAGATGTTCTCGCCGCGTTGGAACAAAACCCTGCTCTCCTCCACCGATGAACGCAGTTTTTCGATCTCCGGCGCAGTGATATTTGAAGCGGCCATCCTGGCGAGCTCCACCTCTATTGCCCTGCGAGCCGCCAGTATGTCGAGCAGTTCCTCTTTTTCCGTGGGATTGATGGATTCCGCGAAGCTTCTCGCCCGTTCGATATTATCCTGAACGGCCTGGTGTTCTAACAACTTTCTCTTACCCTCGGATGTCAGTTTTCTTCCGTGGCTGCCGTTTTTCTCCAGCAATCCGGCCCTTTCCAGGTCTCGGAGCACCCGTCCGGCGGTTGGCTCGCTCACCATTATGCCTGAGGACGCGAGGGCTTCCTGGGCTTTTCCCGCTCCCATGCTGAAACCATCCGTGTCTATGAGTTCCAGCAGCTTGATGTACCTCGGTTCGTCCAGGTCGATGTCCATTGTCCTTCCTCCATCCCCAGTGATTTTTAATTCGGCATGGGAAGATTGTCTTTGCCCTTATAGCGGCAACGCCAGATGAATTTTTATAGCCTCTTCTACTACCAGCATATCGTCCTTCGATAGTATATCGAGACGATTTTTGAGCCTCGTCTTATCGACCGCCATGATTTGATCGGCCATCGCCTTTTTAGGCTGTCCATCGACAGTTATTAATGCTTCTCCGGGATACAACCTGCTGATGCTGCTTGTAATGGGAACTACGACAACGCGCGATAAATGGCGGTTGGCCGAGTCGTTACTCACTATGACTGCAGGACGTGTTTTCCTTATCTCGCTGCCAGTTGATTTTTTAAACTCAACCCACCATACTTCACAGCGTTTCATCGGATTCACCGCCGAGCGACTCGCACCACTCAACAGCCTCCGTTTCTCTATTTCTGTCAGATGCCATAGCCGCATAACCCTCATCGAGCGACGTATCCATTACATGAGGTCTGACTAAATCCTCGATGAATTTGCTGATCCTCCGCTTGGCGACTGTCCGGTATATCCCGTCATATACATCTTCAGCCAGAGTTATTGTTAATTTCCGCTGCATCTCTATCCCCCCAAGGTGCTATTATAATGCTTATTATACCTATTTGTGATCCGGTATTTCTCCCCCAAATCAATCGTTCGCAAGCAATATGAATATAAGCATTTCGGGCCAAAATTACTATAAGGAAAATTTTGCCTATTGCATACTCATCATTAATGAGTATAATATAAAAATCGAATAAAAGTTCAGAATCGCACATGAAAAAGCAGCACAATACTTCAACAGGATGGGAGGTTGCATTGCTTTAATTGGTGTAAAGCTTGAAATTCATCATACTTAGGAGGTAAATCGAAATGAAATTGTCTCACAGATTTGCAGTTTGTTTTATGTTGACGCTTATCGTGTTGTGTTTTTCCGGAGCGGCTTTCGCAAAGACGACGCTGACGGCTTTGACCGTGTGGGCGGAGGAGAACTATCAGACGCGCGGACTTCAGCTGATGGCAAAACGGGTCTCCGAACTGACTGGCGGTGAATTGGAACTGCGCGTGGAATTCGGCGGAACGCTTGGCTATAAGGGAGGAGAACTGCTCAAGGCGGTCGGAGACGGACAGCTCGACATAGCCGAGATGGTCGCTACTAACGTGGCCGGAGACGCCCCGGTTCTCGGACTTCGCACTCTTCCGATGATGATAGCGGACTGGGATGAAGTCGCCCTGTTCGACAAGCTGGCGAAACCGTATTACGACGCCGCGTGCGAGGCGAAAAATCAGCGCCTTCTGGTCATATCCCCCTGGCCGTTCGGGGGCCTCTGGGCCAACAAGGAGGTCAAGGCGTTGGCTGACATGAAGGGGTTAAAACTGCGCGCGTATGACCGAAACGGAACCCTCTTCGCGACTGCCGTCGGCGCGCAGGGTCTGAACGTCCCTTACGCCGAAGCGTATACCGGGCTTGCCACTGGACTCATAGATTCCGTAATAACGTCGTCCATATCCGTGCGCGAGGGCAGATTTTACGAGGTCTGCAAATACCACATGCCTATAGGTTTCGCTACGGCAACGAGCATAACTACTATAAACAAAGCGTCCTGGGAAAAGCTTACCCCAGAACAGCAGAAGGCCCTCGAAACCGCGTCCGCGGAGGCTCAGGCGTTCTTATGGGAAGAGGTGAAGAAGGTAGTTGCTGAAAACGATCAGTTCTGTTACGACAACGGAGTCACCCTGGTTCCGGTGTCGCCCGAGTTCCACGGCGAACTCGTGAAGGCGTCGGAGTCGGTCGCGAAGGACTGGCTGGATAACAACAAGGATGCGAAGGACGCGATAGCGCTTTACGAAGAATTCATGAAGGCCAAGAAGAAGTAAGAGGGCTGATTCGGGGGTAAAGATTTAAACCCAGCTTCCGTAACCCTTGGGCGTTTGGAAGGGTCATGACGCCGAGATGTTTGGATGTTTGCGCGGGGCCGAGCTGTCGTCATGGCCTCGCGCCTTTGATTTTTTGCGCGGCAGGCGCGGTTTATGGACTCGCCGCGATAATTCAAGCCGATTGTTAGGAGATGATCGTATCGGATGCGAAAGATAATCGCTTTTATCGGAAAATTAAATTCGTTTTTCGGTTTTCTGTCCGGCCTCTGTGTGGCGGCAGCCTCTATATTGATAATCTCTGAGATAGCCAGCAGGTTAGTGCTGGAAAAAAGCTTTCAGATAACGGACGAGTTCACCGGCTATCTCATGGCGGTAAGCAGTTTTCTCGGCCTCGGTTATGTGGAGCTGAAGAACGGCCACATAAGGATGGACCTCATCGACCTTCTGCGGTCGAGATTTCCCAGGGTATTAAGGGCGCTGAGGATCGTCACCTACGTTCTGGCCGCAGTGTTCGCGCTTTATCTGACCTATGTCGGATTCAAACTTTTTCAGCAATCCTACGAGTATGGCTCGAAATCCATGCAGGTATCGGCGACACCCCTCGCCATTCCGCAGATATTCGTTCCGATAGGCGCGGCCGCGCTCTTCCTGCAATATATCTGCAACCTCTGCAGATATTGTATGGATGGGACGTCAAAGTGAGGCGCACGATATGGAACTGACCGCGCTTTTAACGATAATCGCGCTTTTGGCGGTTTTCCTGGTATCCGGTTTCTGGATCGGGCCGGCGCTGTTCACGACGAGCTGGATCGCTTTTTCGCTGTTCACGGATCTGCCGGTCATGCGGATACTTGGAGTAGTCGTGTGGAACAACGTCAACAGCAGCGGGCTCATGGCACTTCCCCTCTTTATAATGATGGGCGAACTGCTGGCGAGGACCCGCATATCGGACGAATTGTTCGAAGGGTTGACGCCGTGGGTGTCCGGGCTTCCGGGCGGACTTCTGCACGTCAACGTGATTGCGAGCGCTTTCTTCGCCGCGATCACGGGATCGGTAAACGCCACCACCGCCACGGTCGGCAAGATAACTATTCCCGAGTTCAGAAAGAGGGGTTACGACGAAAAGCTGTCCATAGGCAGCCTTACAAGCTCTGGCACCCTGGGGATTCTTATACCGCCGAGCGTTCCGATGCTCATATACGGCGTCGCCGCGAACGTCAGCATCGGCAAGCTGTTCATCGCCGGCATATTGCCTGGATTGCTGCTGATGGTCTGTTTCTGCCTCTACATAGGAATCGTGGCGCGCAAGATAAACGACAATAGCTTGGAACGCAAGTACTCGCCTGCCGAGAAGATAAAGGGCCTGGCCAAAATACTGCCGGTAATCGTGCTGATCGCCTTCGTCCTGGGCAGCATCTACGCGGGCTGGGCCACGCCCACCGAGGCCGCGGCGATAGGAGTTTTGGGCGCCGTCCTCCTTGGATTGATGACGAAGTGTCTTGACTTGAAGCTGCTCGTCGAATGCCTTGTGGGCGCGGTCAAGACAAACTGCATGGTGATGCTGATTCTGATCGGCGCGTCGTTTTTCTCCGTCACGCTCGGATTTCTCGGCCTGCCCAAGTGGATAAGCTCGACCATAGTCTCGTTTGGAGCCGGCAAGTTTACGGTGATAGCGTTGATCATAGTCGTGTACATCATACTTGGGTGCCTCATAGACGGCTACTCCATGATAGTAATGACGGTCCCGATGTTCCTGCCGCTCGTCCAGGCATACGGAATGGATCCGCTGTGGTACGGCATTTTCGTTGTGCTGCTCGTTCAAATAGCGAACATCACGCCTCCGATAGGGTTCAACCTGTTTCTGGTCACGGGGCTCGCGGAGAAGAGCATAGGTTTCGTCTCCAGGTCGGTCCTGCCGTTCATAGCCATAATGATAGTCTTCATAGCGCTCATGACGACATTTCCGCAGGTTGTGATGTTCATGCCCAATATGATGGGGCGATGACGATGATTCGGTTGAGATACAGCGCCGGCCTCGTCTTCGCTGACATAGATTTGAAATGATCGGGGGATTTTGAGATGAATGCCGCAAAAGCCTTGCTCGAAATGTTGAGCCTCTACGAGGTGACGGACGTTTTCGGGTTGCCGGGCGAGACCACGCTCGCCGTCTACAGGGAATGGAGCGCTTATCCGGGCATCGCCTATCATATGTGCAGGGACGAACGGAGTTCCGTCTTCATGGCGGACGCTTACGCGAAAGCGACCGGCCGGGTGGGGATATGCGAGGGGCCGAGCGTCGGGGCCACTCACATGGTCCCAGGGGTCACTGAGGCGTTCGCCGCCTGCGTTCCCATGCTGGTCTTCACGTCGGACGTCGCGCTCGACACCACCAAGAAAAATATGCTCACCGGCTTCGATCAGACCGCTATTTTCCAAGGGATCACAAAGGGAACTTATACCGTCACGAAGGGCTCGGAGATACCGTTTTTAATCCGCCGCGCATTCAGAAGCGCGTCCAGCGGACGCCCCGGGCCGGTGCATATAAGGATACCGCA
>JAISLO010000250.1 GCA_031290815.1 Synergistaceae bacterium
GTTGTGGGGATAGTCGCGGACCCAAACAAGCTGGACAAGAATGATCCAGCTTACGACGCCATGAGAAAAAACGTCATCGATATGAGGGACAACCTCAACAGGATGGCCAGAGCCGGACGCGGTTTCAACCCTAACGACACGTCAAGCGGAGTGACCGCGTACTTCGCCGACAACACGGAGACCCTGTTCGAACAGATCAGGGCGGCGCTGTCTGAGATCAGCGAGAGCAAGGTGCAGCAGCCGGGTCACGGCTCCTTGGAGGCAAAACTCGGGGTCGAGGGAGATGAGTCGCAGCTCAGCCTGTTTTCCAGCACTTATAGGATAATTCAGGGCAACCAATGGGACGCCACGCTGACTCGTTACTCCACTTCCTTTGACAAAAATGGAGACGTAAAGCGGTCAAAAAAATGGGATCTCAAGGATACATTGCTCGAAAAAAGAGGCAATGGCACGTCTCCAAAAATCGCGAGAAACGTTAGATATTGGAGGAACCAGAACGGCGGCGGCGGGTTCGCGGCGCTGACGGCTGGCGATGCGAAATTCAGGGAGCTGATAGGCATGTCCGGTTCCCGGGTCGACCCAGGCAACCTTCCGGACAGATCCTTCGGCGGCACTGCCATGGATAAAGCCTTCTATCACTGGTTCCAGGGTTATGACTACTCCTACGGTTACTCGGGGGCCGGCGTGAAATTCCCGCGTTTGAACATGCTGAGCGACTTGGGGAGCGCTGGCGTCGTCTTAGCCGGCTTCCCATCCGCTAAAAACGACCCCCTGCCGGGCTACAACGCGTGGGCGAAGTCGATACCGGACGAGGCGAGATCGCACGACGCCAGACTCTACGCGCAGACCAACGACGGTGTGCTGCACGTCATAAACCCAAGCAACGGTGACGAAGAGATGGCTGTCCTGCCGCCCCCTGTGCTGTTCCCGTGGAAGCTGGCGACGCTCAAGACCACCATGTTCGAGGGCAAATTGAGATGGATAAACGTCACCGATCCTGAGGCGGAGGGATCGGGAAAGAGGTCGAACCCAGCATATCTGCTGGACGGCCCGCTCATAACCGGACGCTTCGACATAAACCGCGACGGCAGGCCGGAAAGTTGGCGCACATATCTGATAGGAACCCTTGGCAGAGGCGGCAACGGATTGTATGCGATGGACGTCACATCGCCCAAATCGCCGAAGTTCGCCTGGTATAGGGAGAACCTGCCAGAAGCCGGTAAACTGCTGTCCATGTCGGCGGCTGACGACGGCTGCAAGGAATTCGAGCGCGGCGCAGTGACGGATGCGGGAGAGAGTCCGTACATCAAGCTCGGGTATAATAGCCCGATTCCTCGCATGGGGACCGCGGGAGGGGCGTCCGCTGGCGGTCAGACATCCTTTATAGTCCTCTCGGGAGGCGCGCAGTTCGACTATGACGCGGCCAAAAACGGCGGCGAGGGGGCGGTCTTGTTATTCATCAATCCGGCCGACGGGAGCGTGATAAAGGCCTTTGACAGCAGCTCCGTCCAGGGCGCAAACGGTTTTTCAGGCAATTCCGCAGTCGGCGAGACTCCGCGAATGGGCATGATGACTTCCGCCCCGGTGCTCTATCGTTCTAACACAAACAAATATCTGGTCGGGCGGGTCTTTGCGGCGGACAATAGAGGAAACATCTTCATGGTCAGGCTCGAGGCTCCGGACGCCAGCGGAGGCGGCTCCGTCAAGACCCTGCCGGCGAAGGATTGGAGCATTGAACCGATAGCGTCGCTGCAGACGAAAAACCAGAACGCGGACAACTACTCGATCCCTTACGGAATGGCGGCGGCGAGGGAGGCGGCGACTTCCGCGATCTGGCTGGCGGGCGGAACGTCGGACGTGTTGATTAGAAAAACGCCAAAACTCACCACAGGCGTAATCAAAAACAAGAGCCAAATGATATTCGCGTTTTCATATAAGGACGGACAAAGCGCGTTTTACAGGAATGACGACGGCGGCCTCAAACAATTGGCCGTGAGTTCGGCCAACAAGAAAGATCCCAACCTGGCGCTGAAGCCGTCGGAAGGATACAGAGGCTGGTACATTCCTCTGTCTGATAGCAAGCAGAACAACTTCAGCGAGTATGTTTCCTCCACTCCTTACATCATAAAGGACAATCTCTACATCCCGACGTTCACGCAGGAAAAGATCGCGGTCAAGGATCCGAGCCTGTGCGGGATAGAGAGGAAGATAAACGGAAACAGCCGGTTGTACATGGTCAGCCTGATGACAGGCGAAGGCAAATGGAACATCGGCGGCGGAAAGGAAAAGCACCTCACAATCAATGGAGCGAAGATAGTAGGCATGTCGCACATAAAGCAAAACAACAGCGAGAAGCTGCTGGTTACGCTAGATATACTGTCAAAAAACAACAACATCGACGATCTCGTAGCGAAGGGATATATGAAACCAAGCGGAGATGAGCACACCATGGTAATTGACATAAAACCAAGCTCCAGCGCCCCTCAGCTCAAGAATGGAGGCAGCGTCATAAACTACTGGCTCGAAAAATGACAGGACCTTGGGCCTCGCCCCAAGATCCTGTCTAGACAAACACGGTAAGCGCGACGATCAGGCCGCACACGGCAAGCGCGGCCGCGTCGCTCCATCCGAAGGGATAGGTCTTGTAGCCGCTCGTTCGTTTTCTGAGGTTGAATCCGCGCAGTTCGGCGGATATCGCGCCTCCCTCTATCTTCCTGACGGATGATATGAGCAGCGGAACGCAGAGCGGCAGCAAGAGCCGTATCTTTTTGAGGAAATTTTTCGTGTCGAACTGAACGCCTCTTGCCGTCTGCGCTTCCATGATGTTCGTCATCTCCTCTGAAAAAAGCGGTATGAAGCGTATCGCGGTCGTGATGACGAACGCGTATTTATATGGTATGCGCAGGCTGCGAACGAACACGTTCGAGATATCGCTTATCCTTGTCACCGAGAGCATGGCTGAGAGAGGCATGGCCGCAGCGATGAGCCGCAGCGCGAAGAGGAGCGAGAACAGGACTCCCTTGTCCGTGATATATATTACGCCCGGCGGGAGTCTGAGCAGGACATTGCCCTGCTTCACGAAGAACACCTGAACGACGAAGAGAACGGCGGAAAATTTTACCAGGGACAGCAGCATTTTGAGAGAGCGCTTCAATCCTACCGCAGAGGCCGACAGGAGCAGGTTGAAGGCGATGACCGCGAGAATGACGATATGGCTGCGCGTCAGGAAACATGACAGACAGAGCCCGATGGATATGACAATCTTTGTGAGCGGATTCAGTCTGTGCAGAATCGAATTTCCGGGGTTGTAGCCGAAAAATCCCTTCATTTTCGCGCGCCCTTCTGCCTCACGGCGCGTTCCGCCGTCTCCGCCATTTCATCCGCCGTAAGGACATCGGAAAAATCGCCGCCGATGAGCATCGCCAGCGCCGGTATCTGCGGCGGAAGCAAGGAGGCTTCGTCCAGCACTTTTTTATCTTTCATGATCTGCCTGACCGGCCCGTCCGCGATCAGCCTGCCCTTGCTCAGGACGAGCGCCCGGACGGCGAAGTCCGCCACGACCTCCATGTCGTGTGAGACCATCAATATCGTGGTCCCATCGGAATGGAGCCGAGAGATTATCCCCATGATCGTCACGCACTCCCTGTAGTCGAGTCCCGTGGTTGGCTCGTCAAGTATCAGCAGACGCGGTTTGCATGCCAGTATGGAGGCAAGGGCCACATGCTGACGCTCTCCCCTGCTCATGCTGAACGGGTCGCGTCCGCCGTCCAGCGAAAAGAGTTCGAGGATCTCCCCGGTCCTGCGCTTCCTTTCCTCCGGATCGGAGAGAGCGTATTCGAGCCCGAACATGATCTCTCCATATACGGTGTTCTGGCAAAGCTGCATGTCCGGGTTTTGGAACAAAAAGCCTGTGTCACGTGCTATCCTGCTCGTACTGACAGTCGCGGTATCGTGCCCGCAGACCGTCACCCTGCCGGAGGCGGGTTTCAGCAGTCCGTTGCAGAGCCTGCACAGCGTCGATTTCCCTGCGCCGTTCTCGCCAATCAGAGCGGCGAACTCCCCTTCCCTCAGGTCGAAGGAGACTTCCGATATGGTGTTTGCGGATTCCCGATAAAAAAATACGTTCTCAAACCGCAGCATCGGACAAGACTTCTCTCATCATCGCTTCCGCCTGACGCAGGTCGGCAGGCGTATCTCCCGAGTACAGCCCCTTTTTTCGCAAAAGCCGCGCGAGAGTAGCCACCCTCGGGATGTTGACGCCTGCGCCTTCGAGTTTATCCGCGTCCATCAACACATCCTTTACCCTGCCCTCCGATATCAGCTTCCCGCCGCTCATCACGGCGAGGCGTCCGGCAAACTCGCACAGCAGCATTATCTTCTGCTCGACCACGACTATGGTGACGCCATTCTCTTCATTGAGTGACCTCAGAGTCTCGAACACTCTGCGGCTCGACTGGGGGTCGAGCTCTCCGGTGGGCTCGTCCAGCACTATTATCTCCGGTCTCAGCGCCATTATGGCCGCTATCGCCACCTTCTGCTTCTGTCCGCCGGAGAGAGTTCCGATATCTCTCGAACGAAGTTCGGATATGCCGGCAGCGGCCAGAGATTCCTCGATGCGGCTCTCAATTTCGCCGTGGGGCACGCCGAAGTTCTCCAGCCCGAAGAGCAGTTCATCCTCAACGACGGAGGAGACCATCTGCCCGTCTATGTCCTGCAGCACGCTCCCCACATGCCGCGCCAGGGTTTCGGGGCCTGCCTTCACGGTGTCCAGCCCGCTCACTACGACCTCGCCGTAAAAATCCCCTCGGATGTAATGCGGCACGACGCCGTTTATCGCGTATGTCAGCGTCGACTTCCCAGCCCCGCTCGCTCCGATTATACCCAGGAAATCCCCTTTGCCTATGTCGAGAGATATGTCTGAAAGCGCGTTCTTGACTCCGCCGCTGTAGCGAAAACTGAGCCCCTTTATCCTTATCATTTTTTGAGCGCGAGTCTGAGCGGCGTATAAAGCGCCTGGACGATTACAGAGTTTATGAAGGCCGTGCCGAAGATGATCGCCAGAAACGCCGCCAGCGGCGTAGGCGTGATATCGGCGCCCGAGTAATACATGACATACATGACGCCGATGAAGGAAAACCCGCTCACCAGCGTGCTGAAAAATGTGCATACCGTCGTCTTAGCTATGTTGAGGCCCTTTTTCACAGGAATCATCGTCAGAAGGCACATGGTTACCGCTCCGGCCAATTCGCTCACGAAGTTGATATAAGGCTGACCTGGGAAAAATTGACATATGGCGCCGGCGAGGATGCCTATGATAGCGGCTTCGCGGATGCGCGGTTTTATGAGCAGTATGGTTAGGCAGTACATCGCTATTATGAAGTTGGGCTTCATCCCGAAGTTGATGACCGTGCCGACAAAGAACTTAAGCACTGCCCCGGCTGCCAG
>JAISLO010000251.1 GCA_031290815.1 Synergistaceae bacterium
CTGAACAATGTCGCTGACATTATCGACAGTTATAAGCGAACCATTGACGAAAAGGAGACCATGCGCGTCGAGGCGGTAAAAGCAAACGAGTCGAAGTCGCGTTTCCTCGCGACAATGTCGCACGAAATACGCACTCCGATGAACGCCGTAATCGGCATATCCGAGATCGCCCTGATGCGCGGCGACCTCCCGGGCGACCTCGCGGGCTCGCTGCTCAAGATACGCAACAGCGGCCACACCTTGCTGGGTATAATAAACGACATACTCGACATGTCCAAAATCGAGACGGGCAAACTGGAACTTTTACCAGCGGAATACGACCTCCCCAGCCTCATCAACGACACGATGCAGCTCAATGTCATCCGTATCGGCTCCAAGCCAGTCGAATTTGCGCTGGAGGTGGATCCGTCCGTTCCGGCGAGGCTCGTCGGCGACGAGCTGCGCATCAAGCAGATATTGAACAATATACTCTCCAATGCCTTCAAGTACACGGAACGCGGAAAGGTCACGCTGGCGGTGTCGTTCGCGTCTGGCGCTGAGAATGGTGACGGCTCCTTGATTTTGCGCGTTTCCGACACAGGTCAGGGTATGCGGAAAGAGGATGTCGCGCGGCTATTTGACGAATATTCGCGCTTCAACCTGGGCTTGAACCGTAATACCGAGGGAACTGGGCTGGGCATGACCATAACGAGGAAGCTCACAGCCATGATGAACGGCGTCATCGAGGTCGAGAGCGAATATGGCAAGGGCAGTTCCTTCACCGTCTCACTGCCTCAGAGAACCATTGAAAACGCTGGAGTCATCGGCGCTGAAATCGTCAGCAGGCTCCGTAATTTCACATTCTCCGACGACAGCCGGGACAAAAAACTCCAGCTCCAGAGGGAGTACATGCCCTATGGTTCGATACTTATCGTCGACGATATGGAGAGCAACCTGTTTATCGCGCAGGGCCTGATGGCGCCCTACGGTCTGAAAATCGAGACGGTTACGAGCGGTTTCACCGCCCTGGAGAAGGTTCGCGCGGGCAGCGTTTACGACATCATCTTTCTTGACCACATGATGCCTGATATGGACGGTATCGAGACAATACGCAGGCTGCGGGAGCTGGGTTACAGCGCGCCGGTAATCGCCCTCACCGCCAACGCAACGGCGGGCAACGACAAGATGTTCCGAGAGCACGGCTTCGACGAATTCATCTCGAAGCCCATCGACCTGCGTCAGCTCGACATCACGCTCAATACCTATGTCAAGGGGCGGCACAGTGAGGACGCACAGCGCCTGCATAACAGGGAGGCAGGGGGAGCGGCAAGGCGCAATGAGACGGCGGAGAGATGGATTCCTCACGAGAAGCTGAAAAAAGCGGAACTCGCGGCGGAACAAGCGCCCGCCCCTCGAACCGCCGGCCTTCGGATAAAGGGCTTGGATACGGCGCGCGGCATCGCCATGACGGGCGGCTCGGAAGCGAACTACATCGAGGTGCTGACGCTGTTTTGCAAGGACTCCGCAGCGCGTCTGGAAATACTGAAGAAAATGCCGGACGAATCAGGGCTCGCCGCCTTTGTGACGCAGGTTCATTCTCTGAAGAGCGCGTCGGCGAGCATAGGGGCGGCGGAGATATCGGCGGAAGCCGCCCGGCTGGAAGTTGCGGGAAGGGAAGGAAACATGGTGTTTATCGAGGAAGCCGCGCCCGTTTTCTCGGCGCGCCTTGAGGAGCTTGTCGAGGCAATCCGCGCCGAGTTGGCGAACGGTACGGACACAGGAGCGCGAAGTGCCACCGGACCTGCGCCTAACGCCGATTACCATCCGCTGCTGCGAGAACTGGCCGCTGCGTTGGAGGCTGAGAACACGCGCGCCGTCGACAGGCTGCTGGAAGAGCTGAATCAAAAAACTCTGGACGCGAAGACGAGAGAGTCCCTTGAACAGATTTCCGAACAGGTGTTGACGGCTGAATTTGACGCCGCGCTTGAGATCATCGCCGGCATGACGGACGCCAAAGAGGGCTGAGGCTATGAAGAAAAGGGAATGGTTATCCGAGAACCTGGCTCTGATCCTGTTTATCGCCGCATTCCTGGCGATATTCTGCGTGTCCTTCTACGCCAAATACCTCACGGATTTTTCCCTGCGCACCATGGAGTACAACATCGAACAGCGCCTGATCATGGTCAGCGAGCGGTCCGCCGAGCTGGTGAGCGCGGCGGAGCTGGACCGGTATCAAAGCGTCCGCGATATGTCCCTGCCGTCGTACCAGGCGCTCAGGCACGAACTGAGGGATTTCTCAGAGCGGACCGATGTGCTCTACGCTTATTACATCCGTCCGGTCGGCGCAAAACTGCAATACATTGTGGACAATGATTTCAACGAGGCGACGAGAGTGGGCCTCGATACGGAGCCCTTCGACCTGGCTTCGGTTCCCTGGATATACGGGGCGCTGGAAGGGCGCACGGTATATTCCGGGCTGGGAAACTATACGCCGGGCTGGGAGGGTCTTTTGAGCGCCTACGCGCCCATCTTCGACGACAGGGGACATGTGGCCGCCCTTGCCGGGGTTGATATACGAGACGAGTCCATTCTGTGGGCGCGGCACATGGTCTCCATTCTGACCGTTGTGCAGATTATTGCCGTGATCCTGGTTTTCACCGGCGGGTTGTTCGCCCTGATCCGCTCCCGTTCTCAGGCGGAGGCCGCCCGGAAAATGCGCGGCGTCGACGGGGGCGCGCCGCCCAGGAGCTCTATCAAAAAGAAGTTTTTCATATTCTCAGTCATTTTCTTTCTGGTGATTCTCTTGGGCGGAGGCGCGACTTTTTTCTTCACCATGAGGCGGCTCGGCGACATCCGGATGGAGCAGTCCCTTACCCTGGCGATTGAAACCCAGAAACTGCGCATGGCGAACGCGGTGAACTCCGAACTGGGCCTGGTGATCAAGCTGGCGGACGATCCTTTGATAAAGCGCTATCTCCTGAACCCTGCCGATCCGAAGCTGCGGGAACAAGGGCTCGAAGCGCTGGCCGCCTATCGCCGGAACTTCAAAAACAACTCGATCTTCTGGGTGAGCGACGCGGATAAACTGTTCTATTTCGACGACGCCGAGCCATACTTGGTCGATCCGGACGCCCCCGCCAATTACTGGTACGACATGACGCTCTTCGAGACGGACCGGTACAACTTCAACATCAACTATAACCCCGATCTCCATACCACCAACCTCTGGGTGAACGCCCCCGTCTTCGAAAACGGCAGGGCCATCGGCATTGTGGGAACTGGCGTTGATCTGACCAGTTTCATCACCGCATGGAACAGCGCGTTGGACAGGGACATGGAAATGTATTTTTTCAATGCTCTCGGCGAGATCACAGTCGCCTGGGATCCCACGCTGGCGATGGAGAAAAAGGATATCGCCGGCCATCTGGGGCCTATAGGCAAGGTCATCGCGGAAACCGCGCGGGCCGGGGACGGAGCCAAGATCAGCATTGTCTCCCATGACAACGCCAAATACGCTGTCAGTTTCATCCCCATGATGAACTGGTTCATCGTCGCCCGCGTGTCCGTTAACTCGGCGAAGCTGTTCGATTCCGCCATAACGGCCGTTTTTTTCATCATAATGGGGCTGGTCTTCGTCATCTTCTATGTTTCGTATCAATTTATCGGAGTGATACAGACGACGGTGGACGAGCAGAACAGGTCTCTGGTGGAACTCAAGGACGCGGCCGAGGCCGCGAATCTCGCCAAGAGCAACTTTCTCGCCAGCATGAGCCATGAGATTCGCACCCCAATGAACGCCATCAGCGGCATGTCCGAACTGCTCCTGCGGCGTGAGCTCGACGACGAGTCCAGGGGATTCGTCAGGGACATCCGGCAGGCGTCGTCGAACCTGCTTTCGATAATCAACGACCTGCTCGACTTCTCCAAAATCGAGGCTGGCCGACTGGAGCTCGTCCCGGTCACCTATTACCTCTCCTCGCTGGTAAACGACGTGGTGAACATCGTCCGCATGAAGCTGGCGGAAAAACCAATCCTGTTCTACACCAACATCGACGCATCCATCCCGAATATGCTCACGGGCGACGAGGTCCGCATCCGGCAGATACTCCTCAACATGCTGAGCAACGCGGTGAAGTACACGGAGAAGGGATTCATCAGCGTGACCATGACACAGTGCGCGGCGGGGGAGGGCACGGTGACGCTGCGCGTCGCGGTGGCGGACTCGGGGGTCGGGATAAAGCCGGAGGACCAGCAGAAACTCTTCAGCGAATTTGTCCAGGTGGATGTAAAGCGGAACAGGGGCATCGAGGGGACGGGCTTGGGCCTTGCAATCACCAAACGGCTCTGCGCCGCTATGGGCGGCGACATCTCGGTGGAGAGCGAATATGGCAGGGGCAGCGTATTTACCGCGCTCATTCCCCAGAAGACAGCGCGGGACACGCCGTTCGCCGCGGTGGAGGACCCTGGCGGAAAGAGGACGCTGGTTTACGAGGACAGGGAGATCTACGCGAAGTCCGTGGCGTGGTCGCTGGAAAACATGGGCGTTCCCTTCCGGCTTGTGACGACCGCAGAGGACTTCGATCAGGCTCTGCGGGAGGAGGAGTGGAGCTTCGTGTTCTCCGGCTACGACCTCCGCGACCTGGCGGGGTCGGTGATGGATCGGACGGAGAGGGATCAGCCAGGCAAAAAACGGCCGCCCCTGGCCCTGATGATCGAATGGGAGACCGAGGCCTATATTCCCAACGTGCGTTTTGTGTCCCTGCCTGTGCAGGCCTTGTCGATCTCAGACGTCTTGAACGGCTCGCCGGGCCGCCGGAACTACGGGGAGGGCGCGGCCTTCGGCGGAACCAGGTTTACAATGCCGGACGCGCGTCTTTTGGTGGTGGACGATATAGCGACAAACCTGAAGGTGGCTGAGGGGCTCATCGCGCCGTACAAGGCGCACGTGGACACCTGCCTGAGCGGCGCGGGAGCCGTAGAGCTGGTCAAGCGCAACGGATACGACATCGTGTTCATGGATCACATGATGCCAGGAATGGACGGCGTCGAGGCGGTCGCCGCAATCCGGGAGTGGGAGGGAGAACAGGCTGAGACATCGGACGGGCCCAGGG
>JAISLO010000252.1 GCA_031290815.1 Synergistaceae bacterium
GAGGTCCCCCACCTCGTACTTCCTGAAAAAACGCGCAGGAAGGGACAAAAGCCTGGACCAGATGGCATGTTCGAGCAGTGAGACGTAGGACTTCACGCGGATGAACGCCACGCTCCTGACCATGCCCAGCACGGCGGTGGTAAAACCTGACACCAGCATGACCTGAGTCACGGTGCCCAATGCCTGACGGTCGTTGATCGGAACGATATCCTTGAATATAGTTGCCGTTATCATCGGCATGACGACGGCCAGGGCCCCGGACAGAAAGCTGATCATCCAGATGATCCACCAATCACGTTTCCACGTGTACTTCAGCACGAAACTCAGCAGATCGCGAATGCCCAGGGACTTGGCCGGAAGGCCCGGATAACACACAAACGCGTCCCGCTCTATTTTTGAAGCGACGGCCGCGTCCACCCTCGTCCCCTGGGGGACCGAGGCGCTGACAAGCCGGTATCTCCTGCTGTTCTCCGGAATCAGGGCGGCGATTTCGCGGTTGTCGCCGTAATAGCAGAGGAGCGTTCCCGCGTCGTTCTTATACCAGTCCTTCGGCAGGGAGACCAGGCGGGCCTGCATGTTGGCCTTTCTGACAAGCCGCCTCATCAGCGTCAGCGAATCCATCTTGGACGACACGTCCGCCGGAAGCTTTATGTTTTCCGTCGCCATTCCGAAGTGTCTAGCCGCAGCCTTGACCGCGAAATGGACCGGATCCTCGGCGGCCAAGACGGACTCCTTGACGTCCTCGAGCCATTCGTATTCCGTGCTGAGGATGGAGCTCATCGCAGCCACCATGGTCCTTGACCTCTGTTGGGCCCACTTGTCGGTGCGATCCTCGGCGTGTTTCTCCCTGGCGCTGAATTGAGCCGAGATCAGCATCGAGAGAATTTCCTGGTTGAATATGAATTTTTCTCGAACGGCGTCATGGGAACGGCAATCGAGTTCGCCGAATATGCTCTCGTCCTGCCAGCGCAGGACAACGTCATCGTCCATTCCGATGAGGTAACTGATCCACTGCAGGTCGGTCAGATTTTTAAACCACCTGCTCGATTTCTCAGCGAAGATGTCCGGAGCCATCCGCTCCGTCCCAGTCCTCGAAATTTCCGCGTCGGCCGTCGCGAAGACGGAGAATTCAATGGGGACATGGACCTCCACTGGAGGGAAAAAATCATCCCCCGGTCCAAGCGCCGTCAGGAACACCTTGTGATATTTCTCCGACTCGGCAGGTGTACAGGCGTAAATCTCGACACTCCCAGACGTCAGGGTGTAAACGCTGGAATTGTCGCAGGGGATGCTGCAGTATTCACTCTGTTTGAGCGTTATGATCCGCATGTCAATCACTCGCAGGTCCGCGCGGAAACCAGCCGGTGGTACGGACCGCCCGCGGCCATCATTTCGCGGTGAGTTCCCCTCTGAACCACTTTGCCGAGTTCGAGAACGATGATCTCGTCACAATCGCGGAAAGTAGAGAGCCTGTGGGCCACCATGAGGCAGGCGCATCCCCTGCGCCTGATATTCGTCAGAACCGCTTCCTCAGTCACAGGGTCCAAGGCGCTGGTGGCCTCGTCGAATATCACAAAGGACGGGTTGACCGCAAGCGCCCTGGCGATCTCCAGCCTCTGCCGCTGGCCTCCGCTGAAGTTGGATCCTCCCTCGTTGATCCGATAATCGTATCCCCCTTCGAGGCGGAGGATATCGTCGTTGATCATGGCGTCCCTGGCGCCCTCGAGTATGTCTCTGTCGGGAACGGAGTGGTTGAACAGGGAGAGGTTTTCCTTGATGGAACCGGAGAAGAGGTATATCTCCTGGTCTACGCAGGATATGGAGTTGACGAGCACGTCCTTTGGGATATCGGTGCGTTCCATGCCGTCGAAGAGCACCTTTCCGCTCCATTCGTGGAACAGTCCGCTCGCCAGTCTCGCCAGGGTCGATTTGCCGCTGCCGGAACTGCCCACCAGGGCCACCCATCTGCCGGGTTTGACCGTGAAGTTGAAGTTCTCGATCAGCGGCGGATCGAGCGGGCTGTAGCCGAACGTAACGTCCTTAAATTCAACGAGGCCCGTCAGCTTCTTCTTGCCGATCGGCCGCGGCGGCCGTTCCGGGTAGTTGATCTTGTCGGTTTCATACCGTCTCACGTCGTTCAGCTTCTGCATCTGCATCTCGGTGGTCTGGAGGGTTTGAACGAGGCTCAGCAGCTTCGTCAGCGGTCCCTGAAAATTCCGCATCAGGCCGCGAAACGCTATGAAGATGCCCGACGACATCAGCCCGTCCATGATGCCGAACCCGCCAAACAGCATGATGAGAGCGGTGTTCAGCCCGTAGAAGAATGTCGGCGCTACGCTCATCATCTGGGCCGTCAGATTGAGCTGCTGAATGCCCTCGTTCTCCTTGGCCTTGTAACCGGACCACTTGGAGAAAAAATCCGCCTCGCTGCCGTTTGCCTTCAGCGTTTCGATCACCTGGAGCCCGCTGACCGCTGTTCCTATCGCCTTTCCGCTATCCTGCTGAACTCTCATGGACATCTCCGTGAGGCGTTTTCTCAGCGCGGATATCAGCAGGATATTGATAAAGCTGAAGGAGACGCCTATGGCCGTGAGCGCCGGGCTGTACATGACGAGAAGGACGAGATAGAAGACGGCCACGAAAATATCCAGAACTGCCGTGGCAGCCTGGCCGGTGAGGGTGTTCGCCACCGCCTCGTTGAAGGAGACCCTCATGGCGATCTCGCCGCTGAAACGCTGTTTGAAGAACTCCGCCGGCAGCCTGAGAATATGCCAGAGGAACCCGCTGGAGTCCGAAAGCGTGAGTTTTGTCTGCCACTTGATCAGGATCATTTCCCGCAGGAAACAGAGAATCCCGTTCATGGAGAACGCGACGCCCATTGCTATCATGAGATTTATCATCCAATCGGAATTGCGCCCGCTCAGGATCTCGTCTATGAACATCTGGTCGAAGACAGGCGACGCCAGACCAGGTATGATCATCAACAGGCCCACGATCAAAACGAAGGCCAGCGCCCCCTTCTCGAGCACCAGTTTACTCGCCACGACCTTCGTCATGTTGAATTTTTTGCCCCCTCGCTTGAACTCTGGGCCCGGCGTAAGTAAGAGCGCGATTCCTGTAAAGCTTTTTCTGAACTCATCCATATCCAAGATCCTGTGACCCCTCGCGGGATCGTTGAGGAATACCTTGTTCCCCTTGTGTCCTTCGAGAACGAGAAAGTGGTTGAAGTTCCAGTGTATGATGACGGGGATTCCCAGCTTGCGCACCTCGGACAGCACCATTTGCGCCTTGAAACGCTTTCCGGAGGCATTCATGCCGAATTTTCTTGCCGCTGTAACCATATTGCTGGCCTTGCTGCCGTCGCGGTTTACTCCACACTCGGTACGCAGCGTCTCCAGAGGGGAAAACCGGCCGAAGAAACCCAGAATGATGCCTAGCGAAGCCGCGCCGCACTCGGTGGACTCCATCTGAAGCAACGCAGGGGTATGATGGACCCGTTTGCGGAACATCATCTCAGGAGTTCCGCATCCACTGGCTCAGCTTCAGGAACACCCTCTCCAGGGGAGGAGTGCGCTTCACTACGATGACCCCCGTGCAGGAGCTTCCCGCGCTCACCTTAGGATGGTTTCCCACTATGGACGACCACAGATAACCCGACTCCGACTTTGGGTCGTGGACCAGATCCACCCTGACCTCGACCACTGCGCCGCCCAATTGCTGAATGATCCACTGAGCCACATCGGCGTTGCCGATATTTTTAACTATCCCGGCGTTCGACGCCGGATATGGAGCCACATCCCGCACGATTCCCATGAGACTGCCATCCTCGGAGGAGTCCGCTCCGCTGGGGGTGAGGCGCGCGACCATGCCGGTCTTGACCTTCTTGCTGGAACTCATGGGGACGTACATCAGCGATGACACGTCCTCCCTCCCCTGATCGCGCCTTATGGTGCATATCACCGTAGATCCGGGGCTGACGATGGTTCCAATGTTGACTGCAACCTCCGACACGATGCCGTCGCACTCGCTTACGATCTCAGCGGCCTGATGCCATTTGCTCACCGCGGAATCGAAATTGGAGATTCCGCTCTCGACCTGTTGTATGTTCGACGACATGGGTATGTTCTGGCGCGACATGTCGATGTCGCTCATGATCGAGGGCTGGGACAGCCTGGCCACCACTTCGCCCTTCTTTACCCTCATTCCGGGGCGGACCAGTACCTCCGACAGTTTGCCCCCGGCATCGTGATAGACGTTGACGACCCCGCCGGAGTCCATGATCATTCCCACTGCCGCCACCGACTCGGAGATGACCCCGTATATGCTCCACAGTACAATGGACGCCGACAGAAGGCACATCATAACGAGAGCCATCCACGTCACGGGCTGGGTAACGCTGAAAAGCGAATCGAGCTGTTCGGGCGAACGAAGCCGAGACAGGGCTTCTTCGCTGAAGATTTCATTCTTCATGGTCAATAATCCTCCAATGTCACATCGATTTTCGTTCCAGGTTCGAGTCCCTCGACCCCCGAAGTGATCACGACATCTCCTTCCTCTATCCCGTCCAGAATCTCGATCAGTCCGCCGCCGTAGACGCCGGTTTTCACGTCCACCTCGGCAAGCCTGGAGTCCGAATCCTTCACGTACAGCGAGGGAGCCCTCAAATCGTAGATCAGGTCAATGGGCACGGCCAGCGTTTTCTTCGAGTCTTCCCTCCCTATAGTGACTTCCATGTAACGGCCAGGTCTCAGCAGGTCGCGGTCGTTGTCTATCGCCCAGTTCACGATCCTGAGAGGCGCGCTTTCGCTTATGGGCGGGGAGATATCCCGTATTCTGGCTTTTATGACGAATTTTTCCTCGAATCCGGTTCGAAACGACGTATCCAGCGCTTTCTCGGAGAGGGAGGACGCATTCATCGGCATCAAGAAAACGCCGTCCAACGGCGATATGTTTTTGATTTCTTTGTCCTCGATCTGTCCTTTGGTGAAGAGCTTCGAAAAATCGGCGATCATCGCGATCGGCTGGCCCTTCTGAACATAAGAGCCCACCTGATGATAAATTACGGTCACAAACCCGTCTATGGTAGAAGTCACGGTCTGAAACCCGCTCTGCTGGTCGAGCTGGCTGCGCGCTATTTTTGCCGCCGACAGCTCGGCCTCTGCCGCCTCAACGCGCGCGATCGACGTTTCCAGCTCGCTCTTGGAGATGGAATCCTTGTCCGCGAGGCGTTTGTTCCTGTCGGCTTCGCTCCTGGCCTGCGCGTAGGATGTCTGGGCCTTGGCGACATCGGTGTCAGCCCTTGAAATCTGAAGAGCTATATCCAGATTGACGAGCGTGCAGAGCTTCTGTCCGCGCTTCACCTCACCGCCTTGGGCAATCGAGAACTCGCTGACCGTTCCGTCTATCTGGGCTATTACGTCGGCCGCCAGCTCCGCTTGGAGATTGATGCTGTCCAGGACGATCTCCGGCCTGACGGCGCGCTGTGACACGCTGATCCCGCGCACGCTCACCGCCCGGGAGGCCATCATCGTCTCGATATGGCTGTTGCTGACCCGGTTGAGATATATTCCATAACCCACAAACGTGCCCGAAAGAACGATGATAAGTGCCATAGCGGCCATGAAGAATGTTTTCAATGTTTTCATGATAAGCCCATCCGCCGAGTAATTTTCATTTCAGAACATACCCCATCGAATTTTCGATTCTGGCAAGGGCAATGTTGTAGTCACACAGAGCCTGCGTGTGGTTCGAGGAGGCCAGTGTCAGAGCGCTGTGGGAGTCCACGACGTCAATGTTCGTGCCGACGCCCTCGTTGTAGCGGTTCACCGCTATGTCATACGCCTCCTGCGCCTTGCCTATCGTAGTGACCGATTCCTCCACCCTCTCTGCCGCCTCCATTATGCTGTAGTAATCGGAATTTACGGCGAGAATGATCGATTCACGGGCCTGTTCGTAATTGTATTCGGCCTTTCTGACGGCCTCCACAGCCGACGCGATCTTGGATGCCCCTGTGCCGGCATCCGTGAGGGTGTACTGTATATCGACGCCGACGGTAAACGAATCTGCCTCGGCCCCGGGCCACGAACTCGATGAACCGAGATTCTGAACGGCGGAGATCGACGCGCTGGGAAGCGTCTCTCCCCTGGCGATCCGCACCCCGGCCTCGGCGGATTCTATGGCCAAGGAGGTCATCGCGAGGCCGGGATGGGCCCGCATGGCAATGGAGACGCACTCTTCAAGGGTAAAGGGAAATTTCTCGTAGGTCATCTCTTCGTCTATGCGGAGCTCCGTGTCGAGGGGGGCCCCGATGAGATTGTTGAGCTGCTTTATCGCTGTGTCGCGCTCGTTCAAAGCGCGAATCCGGTTTTGCGCCGCGTTGGAGAGCTCGACTTCCGACCTCAGCAGGTCGGCCTTTCCGACCCTGCCGTTCTCGTACTGGATCTTGACGTTATTGACGTGCGCCGCGAGGCGTTTTGTAGATTCATCCGCCTGATTCGCCGCGTCCTCGGCCCGAAGCAGCGTGTATACGCCGCGGACGACATCAAGCTTCAGGTCCTGATGCGATTTGCGCAGCGCCTCGTTCTGCGATCTGTATTCCCCATCGGCTCTTTTTATCGCGCCGCTCAAGGCTCCGCCCGTATATAAGGGATACGACGCGGTGATTCTGTTGCTGTAGGAGTTCCCGTAGCTTTGGGGATATGCTTCCCTCTGATAATCGGTGTAAGATGAACTGTGGGTGACGCTCACGGTCACGCCCCTTGTCCTGTGTGCCTGACGCAGCGCCTCTCCAGCGATGCTCACGTCCGACTCGGCGATTTTGATGCGGTTGTTGTTCGCGGCCGCCATCTCGACCGCCCGTTCGATGTTCACCTCCAGAGCCTCGGCGGCCGCCTGCCGAGGGGAGGCAAACACCAACGCTGCCCCGAGAATCGCACATATTATTCGCAATCTTTCTTTCAATATTCATTTCTCCTTATTTCGAAAACAGTTAAAAATATGAGTAACTTATCCGGTATTATAACTAAAACATCAGATAAATGGAAGTATTCTTCAGAGCCCTTCAGATTTCTCTATGTCAGGGGGAGGGGTTGTGTTCCCGCGTCGAACCGGCTCAAACCTCACGCCCAACGAGCAAACGCCCGCTTATATGTGCTATAATGTTGTCCTGCAAGTGATGGAGGTGAGGATATGCCAATCAGAGACGACAGGCATCACAGAAGACGCCGCTCGCTCTACGTAAAACAGAACAAGGCGTATCAGATGCTGCTCGCTGTCCTTATCATATGCTTCATATTGGTCTCGCTGGTGGTCATAAACACTGTCATACTGCCAGGCGGAGCGACGTGGAGGGACAACGTGCTCATAAGGATGATCATCGAAAGGAACGAATCCCGAAGCAGTTTTTAACTGACATCAGGCATTGTCACTCCTCAGTGCCTGAAGTCACAAAAGAAATATGCGTTTCATCACCCAGCGGGCAGGACTCAACATGATTTTGATTTAAATTTTTTGTTCAGCGCATTGGCGTTTGGAATCTAACCGATATCAGCAATCAATCCACAGGTCACGGTCTTTTATGATCCCGCGTTTGCGCATCCACTCCGAGACAATCCATGCGACGACGGCGGGGATGATTATGGATATCGTGAGCAGGCCAAACCAGTCGAAATAAGAGGGGACTATGGCCGCCTCTCCAAGGGCCGCGGCCGCTTCCGAGGGCGCGAACCAGCCGGAGATCACGCCGATAGGGCCCACCATGCCCGAAGTTCCCATGCCCGACGAGATGGGCGGGCCGTTTTGCTCCAATTTGAAGATGACTGTTGCCGCCGGGCCGTTGACCAGCGAAGCCGCGACGGCCGGCAGCCAAAGGGATGGTTTTTTCATCAAATTGGGGATTTGAAGCATCGACGTGCCCAGCCCCTGCGCCAGCAGCCCGCCGATTTTATTCTCCCTCCAGGAAGCTACCGCGAAGCCCACCATGTGAGCGCAGCATCCGGCGACGGCCGCCCCGCCAGCCAGCCCGACCAGTCCGAGCGCAGCGCATATCGCCGCCGAGCTGATTTGCAGCGTGAGGAT
>JAISLO010000253.1 GCA_031290815.1 Synergistaceae bacterium
CTGGAGGACACGGAGGATATGATCCATGCTCGGCGTCAATTTGCGCACTTATTCACTAACTCCGCACCTTTTGTCTGAGACAACTTTATAGTCATATCTAAGAAAATACAATTTTGTTCCGCGAACATGATCGTGCGCATTGACGTTTATTCTGTCCTCGTGTCCTCGCGTCACATATACCCGTTGTCGTAGCGTACGGGGACCAACGCATTCTTGACGTACCGAATCATCGTCGTGAAGTCGAAGACAGGCAGGCCTGTTGCCATACGGACAGAATGAGCGTATGGAGGGAGATCACTGCACTCCAGCACTATCGCGGCGACTTCCGGATTTTCGCGGATCATCCCGTTCACGACAGACAGTATCTCTTCCTCCACCTTTGTCGAGTCAAGAGTGCCCTTCTCCTCCAGAACCGACGTTCTGAATTCGTATTGATTCTCCATGCCGCAGACGGCAAGCGGCGTGTCAGGCGTTATACCCACGTTTCTAAAATGCTCCTCCGTAAGGACGCTTGCGTTGGCCGATACCACCCCTATCTTCTGCCCCGGCTTCAACGTATGCCGAATGAAGGGTACCTGGAGCAGGCTCGACAGAAAAACCGGCACATCCACCGTGGCTGCGACCTGCGGCTGAAAGAGCGCCATGAAGCCGCAAGCGCCTGTTATCGCGCCCACTCCCTCGGCCTCGAGCTCCCTCGCGCCCTGGATGAACGGCTCCAGCAGTGCAGGGTCGCGCTCATTGAGCAGGCGGTCTATCGACGAGCCCTTCACCGCCTTATAGCGCACCGGAAAGTCATATGTCGTGGCGTTCCCGACGTTGCCCGGTATGCACGGGTAAGCTGCGTCGAGTATGAGTATGCCTATCGGCTCGCCGTCCCAGGAGCGCGACTTGCTCTTTATCCTGTACACAGTCATAAACCTAGCCTCGCATGAACATACGATAAGATTGACGCTGGACAAAATCGAGCCTGACACATAAAGATCACTATCCTTTTGTAAAGAATAATTTTAATTTCTCTGAGAGCTTGCGGTTCTAACCGCAGCGCAGTGAAACTTGCTCAATGTCTGATAACGGTTCACGCTAGGGCGTATGAACGCCGCAAGTCAGATGAACGCAGGTTCCATGAAGAGGTCTCCCTCCGCGAATCTGCCGAGGCGGAAGCTGCGGATATCCACGAAGGTCTTTTCTCCGAAGAACATCTCCTTGGCCAATCGCCCTCCGCTGGGTCCGAACTGAAGGCCATGTCCGCTCCACCCGCAGTTGACCCACAGGCCATCGACGGGAGTCCAATCAATAATCGCCTGGTGATCTGGGGTGACGTCGTACGGCCCCGACCATTGATGGATCACCCTTACTCCCTTCAAGGCCGGGATGCGCTGAAGCACGCTCCTCGTGACTCCCTCCAGGAACTTCGCGCTGTTGCCCGACTCTGTCGTCTTGGGCTCGTCAGGGTCATCGCGCCCGAAGAAAAAACTACCGTTTGGGAGCTGCTTGAAATACGCTCCGTCATCCAGACAGAGGGTCATGGGGCAGTTGAACGGCTCTATCTGCTCGGTCACGAGCAGATTATGCCTCTCCGGGGTCACGGGAAGCTCGACGCCGACGGTCGCGGCAAGCGGAGTCGACCACGGCCCGGCGGTGAGTAGAACACGTGGGGCGTTCCAAATCTCTCCCGCCGCGCTCACCCCGGTGATTTTACCGCCCGACGAGATCAGTTTTTCCACCGGCGAATATGTCTTGACGATCGTCCCTAGTCTCTCGGCGGCTCTCGCGTACCCCATAGTGAGCGCGTGGGGGTTTATATGTCCGTCCTCGGCACAAAACGCCGCGCCTATCATGCGATCGACGTTCAGGTACGGCCAGCGGTTCTTCATCTCCCCAGGCGTCAGGTTCTCGGACGGGATGTCAAGACTCCGTTGGAGCGCTACGTTCTTTTCGAGCTGTGCCATGCTCTCCTCGGTGTACGCGACCCAGAGGTATCCCCACTGGGCGAACTCCATGCGGAATTCGCCCCCGAGCTCCTCTTCCAGGGTTGAAAAACATTCGAGGTTGTACTTGGCGAGCCGGCAGTTCACCTCGGTGCCGAAGTGTTGGCGCAAACCCGCGGCGGAACGCCCGGAACCTCCTGAAGAGAGATATTCCTTCTCGAACAGAACCGCCTTTATCCCCGATTTGGCGAGATGATACGCCGCCGAAGCGCCGTGCACTCCCCCTCCCACTATGATCGCGTCCGCCGATCGGTTTTCGTTCATTTCGCGTCTACCTCCCTGCCGTATGCGCACAGCCCAAGTTTTATAGGTTTTACCGGAGGGCGAATCGTCCCAGGGTTGATCTCGCCTATCGGCTTCCCGGTCGCTCGGGACAGCTCCCTGAGCAGTATATCCCTGCATCCGCGTCCCTGACACGGCCCCATTCCGACTCGAAGGATTCTCTTCAATTCGTCGAAATTGCTGTAACCTTTTTCTATCCACGCGCGAATCTCCTCAAGCATTACCTCCTCGCACCGGCAGATCATCACGTCGTTTTCGTGCATCGCTCACACCACCCTTATGGCCCTTACGTCATTTACTGCCTCGACAGGTATCGTCACATGCACAACTTTTGTGCGATCCCCGAGGGGTTCCGCTACGTTCTCGACATGCCCCTCGCACACCATCTCTCCGGTCCGCCCGAGACATTTCACCGTATCCCCCTTCCGAGGAACGGGCAGCATCTCGTACGGCATTTTTATCAGGGCCAGGCCGCCCCCGAGCGTGATGTCGATCACAAAGCAGGCCAGGCCGGGACACTTTGATACGCAAAGCGCGCAGCCCGTGCACTTTTCGTAGTCGATCGACGGTACGTCGTTGATGTCCTCGAATTTTTTTATCGCTCCGGTCGGGCATGACGTATTGCATGGGTTACACGGTATGCGCTGGGGACATTCCACCACAACCAGACCGCCCTTATGCTCTTTCCAGAGTGTCTCAGGCGGTTTCACCGCGCCGGGGCGTTCTTCCGTCAGAACTCCGCTCTCGAAGGAGGCGCTCGTTTTCATTACGTCCTTTCCTCCCATCCGCCTACGACAACCGCTTCGACTCCCGCACGTATCTTTTCGCCGACTTCCCCGGCCCTCAGATCCCTGAGCCGTTCACGATACCCGTCGAATTTCTCGTCGGGGACTTTCAGCCCGAGAGCTTTAGCTGCGCTCAGGCCGGCTATGCGTCCCTCTATCATTGCCGCGCTCGCCTCCTCTATTCCGCTGACGTCTCCAGCCATCCAGACGTTTTCGTTCGACGTCCTCATATATTTGTCCCTCAGCGGGACGTGACCGCAGAGGAAAGGAACATATTTCATGGCGCAGCCGGCCTGCCAGAGCAGTTCATTTGTCGGGGCGAGGCCTACAGCGAGGCATATGGCATCGCACTCTATTCTTTCAGCCGCGCCGATTGGGTCGAACTTCTCGTCGAGCTCGTTGACCTCAGCCCCGGTCACGATCTCGCCGCCCAATGCTCTTTTTATCGAGTGCCTGAGCAGAATCGGAACTCCCATGCGCCTGACTTTAGCCGCGTGTACCCAGTAGCCGCCTATCCTCGGCATAGCCTCCAATATTGCCGCCACCTCAACGCCGGCTTGCAGGAGCTGGTAACTCACAATGAGGCCGATGTTGCCCGCGCCGACCATCAGCACCCTTTTTCCTGGAACGACGCCGTAGACGTTCATGAGAGTCTGCACTGCGCCCGCCCCGTAAACCCCAGGTATGTCGTTGTTAGGGAAGGGTAGCAGCCTCTCCTGAGCGCCGGAGGCAACCACTATTTTTTGGGGGATGACGCGAAGATATTCCTCCTCGCCTACCATGGCCGTTACCACTCCCTCGTCGCCGTAATAGCCGTTTATGGTAGTGCCCAGCATGGTTTTTACTCGGTCGCCGTTTTGGGCTATCTCGTTCATCAGGATCTTGGCGATCTCAAAGCCGCGGGTGCCAGCGAATTCGTCCTTGCTGCCGAAAAATTTGTGCGATTGCTTCACCAGCTGCCCTCCAAGATGAAGGTCACTCTCGGCTATTATCACCTCGGCCCCAGCTCCGGCCGCCTCTGCGGCGGCGCTCAGTCCGGCTGGGCCTCCTCCCACGACCAGGACATCGGTAGTCAGCTCTCGCATGGCCGCGCCTCCTCTCCGGGCTGGAAGAGTATGCGACCCCTTCCGTACTGAGTCTCCACCTTCATTCCCTTCTTGAGAGGCGTCACGCAGGTGCGGACGTTGGGGATGCCATCGACGACCATGAAACACGAGCTGCATTTTCCTATCGCGCAGAAAAAGCCGCGAGGCCGCTTCATCTCAGGGGTGCGACGGTAAATTCTGACTCCGTTCGCGTGCAACGCCACTGCTATTGGCTCTCCTTCAAAACCCTCCATGATCTTTCCGTCGAAGCTGAAGGAGACTTTCTCGCCGTGGAGAAAATCCAACACGGGATGAGAGTTTATCAAGTCCACATACATCACCTCATAAAACTTAATTTATGGTTCTGTAAAATATATTATTTTATCATGCGGCGTAGTATATCAATGTTTACACAAATTGGAAAGACCTGCTGAATGTGTCATGAATCATCCTCCCTGGACGGAAAATCATTGCCGTCAGCTTTATACATCGCCCTGCCTGTCTCAGATGTTCTTTTAGAAAGATTCAGGCTGTCATGAGCCACTTTGGGCCGGGTCAAGGTTCTTTTGAGACCGTAATAGACGCATAATATTTTTGCTTGACTATGCTTATATATCGTGTTAACATGCATAAATTGTTGTTTTTAATATACTTATGCAATTAATCGAGATTTACTAGCAAGATAATACCACATATTGGCGTATATATTCCACAAGAAAGTGGAAGGAGGTCGAAAAAATGAGAGAGCGTTTCCATTGATGGTTCGGGAGCAGGTCGGAGAGTTTTTATCATGTTAAAGCTAATTTAAGGGAGGTACTTGCTTATGCTCAGTCTCAGAAAAACTTATACCATTCTTGTATCGGTGATTTTGACATTTGCGTGCTTCGGATTTACTTCGTCCATTGACGCAGCCGAAACGATCACGCTGGGTTGGTATGGGCCGACCAGCGGTGCGGCCGCGCAGGACGGCCAGGAAGGACGCACTGGCGCTGAACTGGCGGTCGAACTGGTCAACACATCCGGCGGAATAAACGGAAAACAGCTCGTGATGATCTATGCCGACGACAAGAGCGACCCCAAAGAGGGCGCCAATATCGCCACGATGTTCGTCAGCAACAAGGATATCATCGGAGTCGTCGGGCCCTTCAACAGTTCCGTGATACTGGCGGCAGCCTCGATTTTCAACAGAGGCAAGCTCTGTGACATAGGCTGGGGCGTTACGTCGCCCCTGATAACTACGGCCGGGGAATACATCTATAGGGTTGCGCCCACGGACGCGTGGGAGGCGGACTTCATATCCAAGTGGGTCGCCGACGAAGGATATAAAAAGGTGGCGTTTCTCTACGAAAATACGGATTACGGCGTCGGCATGAGGGATGTTGTAAGAAAAAGCATACCAGGATATGGCTGCGAGATTGTTTTTGAAGAACCGTACGTTCAGGGGCAGACAAAGGACTTCGGTTCGATAATAGCGAACTTGAAACAGGCCGCCCCGGACGTCGTTTTCATGGCTGCCATATACAACGAAGCCGCGCTTCTCATGAGTCAGGCCAGGGATCTTGGGTTTGACACGCCTTTTTTCGGCACCGACGGTTTTTTCTCGGACGGTCTTTTGGAACTGGGAGGCAGTGCCGTCGAAGGGGCGCGCTTCTGTGGCACGTTTTTTACCGAGACGACATCGCCGGTAGTGAAGGAATTCATAGACGCTTATAAGAAGAAGTTCGGCAGGGCTCCGGGCAACTGGGCCGCACAGAGCTATGACGGCGTGATTGCCTACGTGGAAGCCCTGAAAAAGAGCGGAGCGACCACGAGAGAAGAAGTCAAAAAAGCTCTGGATGAACTGGGAGCCTTCGAAGGCGCGACCGGAGCCAACGAATTCGACGAAAACGGCGACGTCAAAAAAGACC
>JAISLO010000254.1 GCA_031290815.1 Synergistaceae bacterium
GGGGTAACGGAATAGCAAGGAGGGTGGGGCTCTATAGATCTTCCTTAACCTGTTGACATTGGTTATTTTTCTACTCTGAAAAAAACTTCCGGTAACCTACTTGCCTCTGTTTTGTCTTC
Source organism: Synergistaceae bacterium (assembly GCA_031290815.1). Classification (GTDB taxonomy): domain Bacteria; phylum Synergistota; class Synergistia; order Synergistales; family Synergistaceae; genus JAIRWR01. Next base: position 120 of record JAISLO010000254.1, read on the forward strand.
TCTGAAACCCTAAGTCCCACTGTACTGTAACGAGGACATTATCACAGACGAACAACACATAATGCTTATACTCGTCGACTCGGAAACAAGTTCATGTTATACTCGTTTTTATTGATATGAGTATATTTATAAAAAAAGACAGGAAACAATGAGCATGAAAAAACTAATGTTGCTTTTACCCATTGTTTCAGGGATATTGTGGGGCTCCGTAGGGATTTTTGTCCGGGAATTGAGCGCTTTTGGCGCAGACAGCTATACTGTATTATCCTCGAGAATGTTGATTGCCGCGCTAATCCTATTCATTGGAATTTTAACATTTGACAGGTCATTGTTAAAGATCAAGTTGAAAGACGCTTGGGTTTTTGCGGCAGGCGGTCTTTTGGGGATGTTTGGGCTGAATTTTTGCTACAACGAGTCAATCAATCAATTGACATTGTCTCTCGCGGCCGTGTTGCTCAGTTTATCTCCCATATTCGTAGTGCTGTGGGGCGCAATACTCTTTAAGGAAAAAATAACTATACAGAAAGTTGGGTGTATGTTCTTAGCGATTTTGGGATGCACGTTTACAAGCGGCGTTTTGGAAAGCACCTCTTCAATGAAATGGTCCGCTGCAGGAATTTTTATCGGAGTTCTGTCTGCTTTCTTCTATGCTCTCTACAGCGTGTTCTCAAAGATTGCAATGGGTAAAGGGTATCAAGTATTTACTATTACATTTTATAGTTTATTGACTGTATCGATCGTTCTATCACCGCTGACCGACTGGCATATTCTTGGCGACTTTATAATGGCGGCGCCAATAGGACATTCTATTTTCATGGCGCTTCATTCTCTGTGTACTTCGATATTACCCTATGTTCTATATACAGCCGCTTTAAGCCATGTGGAAACCGGAAAAGCGTCTATTCTGGCCGCCGGCGGGGAACCAATTGCCGCCATGATTTTTGGAGTGCTGTTCTTTTCGGAGATTCCAACTTTTCTGTCCTTGTCTGGGCTGGCATTGACAATTATCGCGCTCTCGCTGTTATGTATGCCAACAAAACAGTTAAAACAGTAATATGAACTGCCGAGGACGCAGCCGCGGCTCTCTCCTATTACACGCCCCGGGTTCGCTTTATCAGGGTGTGTCGGAGATTGACGTTGTTTGTGTAACATTGAACATACTTCAAGATTATGCTAAAATCAAATAAGTGAAGAAAAATCATAAGAGCAGTGAGACATGATGTGAGTGAAAAAGAAAAGAAGGGATGTTCATCAAAATATTAACCCATATTGCGGCTGATTAACGTCCAAAACGAGCTGATTTTGCTCGAGGAAACGCTGATTGAATCGCCAAAAGGGGATTTGCCGTTCTGAAACGCTGGCATCATCGGGGTTTAAATTTTTATCCCTCAGGCATAATAACATAAATCAGCCTTTCCCCAAGCTCATGAGGCGGTTCTGTCGTTGACGGCTGCAAGACAGATGATAATATTTACGTGCGCTCTGTTGTTGAAGGGGATTCAAAGTTCTTCAAAAGACGGCCTTTGATTCAAACAAATCTGGGGAGGTATGATAATGAACGATGAAAAGACCAAGTGCTCAAAATCTCAAGATGTGACGGCTCAGGATTCGGAGGCTTCATTTCCGGGCGTCGATTTCAGCGAGTTTCCTCCGACAAATTACGACGAGTGGAAGGCTGCGGCCGTCGCGGCGTTGAAGGGAGCTCCGTTCGAAAAGAGCATGTACACCCAGACGTACGAGGGCATAAAACTCGAACCTCTATATACGATCGAGCATACTAAAAACTTGGAGTTCGTCAACACCATGCCCGGAGAGCCTCCTATGGCGCGCGGGACGCGTGTATCCGGTTACATCGCTTCTCCGTGGGAGATAGCGCAGGAGAGCGACGCATCGTCCTCCGGCGAGGCAAACGAAATCACCGTTCACGACATCGAGAGAGGGGCTTCGACCGTCACGCCGCGCCTCGATGAAGCTACGCTCGAAGGAGCCGACTCGCAGGCTCCTACCCCCAAAGGCGGGGTTCCGATCTCCAGCCTGAGCGACGCGATGGAGTTCCTGAAGGGAATAGATATATCGAAGCACCCGGTACACGTATTCGCAGGAGAGTCCTCCGCCGCGCTGCTCGGATTTTTCAGCGAGGCGGCCAAAAGAAACGGCTTCTCGGTGTCGGACCTGAAGGGGTGCATCGGGGCGGACCCCATAGGCTCATATCTCGAACGTGGGGTTGTTTCGCGCGGTTTCGGCCCGATTTTTGACGAGATAGCCCACACGATCCGCTACGCGAAGAAGAACGCGCCAAAACTCAGGACCGTCCTCCTGCGCGGTTCGGTGTATCACGACGGCGGCGGCAGCTCCGTCCAGGAGGTCGCCTACGTCATGGCCTCCGCCATAGAGATCATTCGCGCTGTGCAGGACCGTCACATCGACATAGACGAGTTCGCGAAGCGAGTCCGGTTCGAGTTCTCACTCGGCTCCAATTTCTTCATGGAGATAGCCAAGATAAGGGCGGCCAGGCTGATCTGGTCCAGAATAGCCGAATCATTCGGAGGAGAGGGCGAGTCGCTGGAGGCCAATATCTTCGCCCGCACGTCGCATTTTACCAAGACGGTCTACGACCCGTACGTAAACATCCTTCGCAACACGACGGAGGCTTTCGCCGGCGTCGTCGGAGGTTTGGACGGTCTCACCGTAGTACGCTTCAACGAGGCGACGAACCCCGGGGACGAGTTCTCGCGCAGGGTGTCCCGCAACGCGCAGATCCTGCTTCAAAACGAATTTCATCTTTTGCAGCCGATCGATCCGGCCGGCGGATCGTGGTATATCGAATCCCTCACGGATACGTTCGCCAAGAAGGTCTGGGAGACGATCCAGGATGTCGAGGGCAAGGGAGGAATAATAGCCGTCCTCAAGGAAGGCCATGTTCAGGCAGCGGTCGACGACATTCTGCAGCAGCGTTTCAAGAAGCTGGCCGGGCGCTCGGACCGCGCCGTGGGGACCAACATGTACCCCAACACCGGCGAAACGCCCATACAGTTCGCCGAGCAGGACACAAAGACCACCGCTGCGAAGCGCGGCGAAGAGCTGAGGAAAGCCAAGGCGGAGCGCAAAGACGCGGAGATCAAGTCCAAGATCGAATCCATCTCCAAAAATTCAGACGGAGACCTGATCGAGCTGATCATCGATGCGGCGAAATCAGGGGCCGCCATCGGGGAGATAAGCGGAGCGCTCGGCTCCAAGGGCGGTTCAGAGCCAAAGATCAAGCCCGTGCCCAAGCATCGCTGGACGGAACAGTACGAGGCCATGAGGCGGCGCACCGAGGAATTCAGGGACAAGACGGGCGATAACGTCAAGATCTTCCTGGCAAACATGGGACCGATACCTCAGCACAAGGCGAGGGCGGATTTCATAACGAGCTTCATGGAGGTCGGCAACTTCAAGGTGTTGAAGAACGATGGATTCAAGACGGTGGAGGAGTGCGCGGATGCCGCGGCGGCAAGCGGCGCGGACCTGGCGGTGATCTGCTCGACCGACGCCACTTACCCGGAGATCGCCCCGCCGCTCACACAAGCCATAAAGAAGAAAAAATCATCCATGAAGGTGTTCCTGGCGGGCGCTCCGGCTGAGGAGTTCAAGCAGTCTTACGTCGACGCTGGGATCGACGATTTCATAAGCGTTCGCTCGAACTGTCTCGCCGTTCTGACCGATCTTCAAAAAGCAAAGGGGATGATGTAGATGAGCGATAAGAATGTGCGTCCGGACTTCACGAAGATAGAGCTCGACAGACACGCGAAGCCGGATGCCTCGGCAAGAAAGCGCTGGGAGGAGAAATTCCGCCAGGAGACAGGCAAATCCCCGGCGGAGATGCTCGACCGCACGATGGAGAGAATTGACCTCAAGCCCCTGTACACGGAGGCCGATTACGAGAGCCTGAAACACCTGAACTACATGCCCGGACTGACTCCGTATCTTCGCGGCCCGTACCCGACGATGTACGTGTCGAGACCGTGGACCGTGCGCCAGTACGCCGGGTTCTCCACCGCGGAGGAGAGCAACGCGTTCTACAGAAGAAACCTCGCCGCGGGACAGAAGGGCCTGTCGATAGCCTTCGACCTGGCCACCCACAGAGGATACGACTCCGATCATCCCAGGGTCGTCGGAGATGTCGGCAAGGCCGGCGTCGCCGTGGACTCGATCCTGGACATGGAGATACTCTTCTCCGGCATCCCGCTCGATCAGATGTCCGTGTCGATGACGATGAACGGCGCGGTGCTCCCGGTGCTGGCGTTCTACATACTGGCGGCGGAGGAGCAGGGAGTGGACAGGTCCGTCCTAAACGGGACGATTCAGAACGACATACTCAAGGAGTTCATGGTCCGCAACACCTACATATACCCGCCCACGCCGTCGATGAGGATAATCGGCGACATATTCTCGTTCACGTCGAAATACATGCCCAAGTTCAACAGCATAAGCATATCCGGTTACCACATGCAGGAGGCCGGAGCGACGGCGGACATCGAGATGGCTTACACGCTGGCCGACGGATTCGAGTACCTTCGCACGGGAGTCAAGGCCGGACTCTCCATCGACACGTTCGCGCCGCGCATCTCTTTCTTCTGGGGCATAGGCAAGAATTACTTCATGGAGGTCGCGAAGCTGCGCGCCGCGCGTATGCTTTGGGCCAAGATAGTGAACACCTTCGGCCCCAAGAACCCGAAGTCCATGGCGCTACGCACTCACAGCCAGACGTCGGGATGGAGCCTCACCGAACAGGATCCGTACAACAACATCGAACGCACATGCATCGAGGCCATGGGCGCCGCGCTCGGACACACTCAGTCGCTGCACACCAACGCCCTCGACGAGGCCATAGCCCTTCCGACCGACTTCTCGGCCAGGATCGCGCGTAACACCCAGCTCTACATTCAGGATGAGACGAAGGTCTGCAAGGTCATAGATCCGTGGGGAGGCTCGTTCTACGTCGAAGCGCTGACGGACGAGCTGGTGCGCAAGGGCTGGGCACTGATCCAGGAGGTCGAGGACCTCGGCGGGATGGCCAACGCCATAGACACCGGGCTGCCCAAGATGAGGATCGAGGAGGCCGCGGCACGTATGCAGGCGCGCATCGACTCGAAGTCCGAGAAGATCATCGGAGTGAACAGCTTCAGACTGGAGAAGGAGGACCCGATAGAGATACTCGAGGTCGACAACAGCGCGGTAAGACTGGCCCAGCTCGCCAGGCTCGAAAAACTCCGCGCGATAAGGGATCCGGAGAAGGTACGCCAGACACTGGACGCCATAACCCATTGCATGGACACGGGCGAGGGAAACCTGCTCGAACTCGCGGTGGAAGCGGCCCGCGCAAGGGCGTCGCTCGGCGAGATATCCGACGCTATCGAGAGGGTATGCGGACGACACAAGGCGATTATCCGCTCTATATCCGGCATATACAGCAGCGAATTCTCCGACGAGGATGTAATAGAAGAAGTCCGCTCCATGACGGACGAGTTCGAACGCAGGGAGGGCCGCCGCCCGAGGCTCATGGTCGCCAAGATGGGACAGGATGGTCACGACAGAGGAGCCAAGGTCGTGGCGACCGCGTTCGCCGACATGGGATTCGACGTGGACGTAGGCCCGCTCTTCCAGACGGCCGAGGAAGCGGCTCAGGATGCCGTTGACAACGACGTTCACGTAATCGGAATGAGCTCCCTGGCCGCAGGGCACAAGACGCTTCTGCCGCAGTTGATGGAAGAGCTGAAGAAGCGGGGGCGCGAGGATATCATGGTCGTCATGGGCGGAGTCATTCCGGCGCAGGACTACGATTTCCTGAGGTCAAACGGGGCATCCGCCATATTCGGTCCAGGAACGGTGATTCCCGTAGCTGCGAAAAAAGTGATGGAAGAGCTGAACGAGCGTGTCCTCGTATGATGAGGTGAATGCGGATGAGCGCGTCCGCCGCGCTCATCCGGACAACTCGGTCACATTCTCCAATGACGGCGTTAGCGGGGGGCCGTCTCTCGCTCCCCGCTACTCGACGACCCGGCCGGAGTGGGCACCGGACGAGGCCGGCTCTGAGTTTGCGTCGCGTGTGATGAGCGGCGTCGACGACGCGCATGACGGTCTGTCTCAGCCCTCTCCCGCTCCAAAGGCAACGGCGCTAAAGAGAAGACAGCTCTCGTTGGACGATTATGTGAACGGCATCATCTCGGGCGACAGGATGATCTTGTCGAGGGCCATCACCCTTGTGGAGAGCAACGCGCCGGCGCACTTCGATATGGCACAGCTCGTGATGCGCGAGGTGCTGCACAGGACGGGAAAATCCGTCCGAGTTGGCATAACCGGCGTTCCGGGCGCTGGAAAGAGCACGTTCATAGAGTCTTTGGGATGCAATCTCTGTGCTAAAGGCCATAAGGTGGCCGTGCTTGCGGTGGACCCTAGCAGCAGCGTCAGCAAGGGGAGCATCCTCGGAGACAAGACGAGGATGGAAAACCTGACCAAGCAGCCCAACGCCTTCATCCGGCCCTCTCCGTCCGGAGGGACCCTCGGAGGACTAACCCGCAAGAGCCGGGAAACGCTTCTGCTGTGCGAGGCGGCCGGATACGACGTGATACTGGTGGAGACCGTCGGAGTCGGGCAGAGCGAGACTACGGTGCGGTCGATGGTAGATTTCTTCCTCCTGATCGTGATAACCGGCGCCGGAGACGAGCTGCAGGGAATAAAAAAGGGCGTCATGGAGCTCGCGGACGCGGTTCTCGTAAACAAAGCCGACGGGAGCAACGCGCTCAAGGCCGAGGGCACAAAGGTCGAATATGACAGGATACTCCACTATCTGAGGCCCGCGACGGAGGGTTGGACGACTCACGCATACACCTGCTCGTCCACGACGGGCAAGGGAATTAACGAGATGTGGGACGTAGTCATGAAGTTCATGGAGACGGTCAAGGAATCAGGCGCTTTCTCCGAGCGCCGCAAGCAGCAGACGCTCTCGTGGGTGTATTCCATGGTAGAGGATCACCTGAAACAGGGATTTTACAGATGTCCGGCAATCGAGCAAAACCGAGGCGTCATAGAAAAGCGCGTGATCTCCGGCGATCTGTCGGCGACTGGCGCGGCGTCCGAACTGATCCGCCTGTTCGAGGATAGCCCGGCCAGGAAGAATCCGGCCTGATTCTCCGAGGTTATTTTTGAACAGCATTCTTGAGTTAAAAGAGACAAGCCGCTTGGAACAAGCGGCTTGTCTCTTTTGTGAAAAAACTAAAAAAACCTGCAAAAAAACGTAAAAAACAGAGCCTTTAAAATATGGACATTCCCATTCTTATGCTTTAGAATATAACAAAACACTTGAGTTGCTTCATTTTATTTTATGTGACATATGTAAAACGTTGTTAAGTCGCGAAACCCGAATCGAGGGCCGCTGTGTATTTTTGTGCAGGCAGAAATCTTTGCCAAATATACTGATGAATCGCAACAAATTATTGACAAGCACTTTAAATTTGAATAATTGTAATCCTCTCAGTGCGCGAAGTTTTTTAAAGTTCATTCCAAATAAAAGGAGGTGTTTTTCTGGCTAATGAGCGCTGCGGCAGCCAACGTTTTGTCCGCATCTCGGAGAGGAGGTCTCGTGTTGTATTTCAAGATCCGGCGCAGCTTCATCATGTACGGAGTTTGAAGCTCGGCAATTCCACTTTTAGAGGAGATGAGGAAGGCAAATGATCAGCATTACGAGTACGTATCTCAAAAGCGTGTATGCTACAGTTGAGCGGCGCAACCCAGGAGAACCTGAATTTTTACAAGCTGTGCGCGAAGTCCTCGAATCTATCGAACCCGTCGTAATCAAACACCCGGAATATGAAAAAAACGGTATAATTGAAAGACTGACAGAGCCGGAACGCTTTATTCATTTCAGCGTGCCCTGGACGGACGACAAAGGCGCGATGCGCGTCAACAGGGGATATCGCGTGCAGTTCAACTCCGCCATCGGCCCCTACAAGGGAGGGTTGAGGCTGCATCCCTCCGTGTGTCCATCCATCATCAAATTCCTCGGTTTTGAACAAACCTTCAAGAACTCCCTCACCGGCCTCTCCATGGGAGGCGCGAAGGGCGGCTCGGACTTCGACCCCAAGGGCAAGTCCGACGCCGAGGTGATGCGCTTCTGCCAGAGCTTCATGACCGAGCTTCAGCGCTACATAGGAAGCTGGACGGACATCCCTGCCGGTGACATCGGCGTCGGAGGACGAGAGATCGGATTCATGTTCGGGCAGTACAAGCGCATCCGCAACGAATTCACCGGCGTCCTCACGGGCAAGCACCTGGCGTCCGGCGGTTCGCTGGTGCGCACGGAGGCCACCGGCTACGGGCTTCTCTACTTCGTCGAGGAGATGCTCGAACGCATGAAGAACGAGAGCATGAAGGGCAAGACAGTCACCATCTCCGGCTCCGGCAACGTGGCCATATATGCCACCGAAAAAGCCGGTCATCTCGGAGCGAAGGTCATTACCGCCTCCGACTCCAACGGCTACGTCGTGGACAAAAACGGCATCGACCTCGCTGTGCTGAAGCAGATCAAGGAGGTCGAACGGGGAAGGATCAGCGAGTACGCCAAGCGCGTTCCAGGCTCCGAGTACCACGAGGGGTGGGAGGGCGTCTGGACGGTGAAGTGCAACATAGCCCTGCCCTGCGCCACGCAGAACGAGATCGACGGCAAGTCCGCCCAGACACTGGTCGATAACGGCGTCATCGCGGTCGCTGAGGGCTCGAACATGCCCACCACGCCGGAGGGCATCGAAGTGTTCCTCAAAAACGGTGTCCTCTTCGCTCCGGGCAAGGCATCCAACGCCGGCGGAGTCGCGACGAGCGGACTCGAGATGTGCCAGAACTCCCAACGCGAGAGCTGGACATTTGAAGAGGTGGACGCCAAGCTGAAGAAGATCATGATCGACATCTTCCACAGATCATACGACGCCGCCGAGAAGTACGGTGTAAAGGACAACCTGGTCGCTGGGGCAAACATCGCAGGCTTCCTCAAGGTCGCCAACGCCATGCTGTGGCAGGGATAGCCAGAAGAGGTAAATGAGGAAGGGCCGATTTATTCCGCTCGCCGAATAAACCGGCCCTTATTTGCAAGAGGGGTTATAACGTGACCGCAGGGTTCAAAATTCTCATATCGATCTGCCTTCGGGAACTTTGAACCCTGCGGAATGGAATATCAATCCTCGCGAGATATGCGTACAGACCTTCCGGTGCGCATTTGTACGCTTGACATGCAACGAAAGCGCTGATTAAATCTGGCTGACGATATCTTTATGTCACTGAAAACATTGCTGGACAAAACAGGTCGATCAGTGTATTGTTTTCATGCAATTAATAACAAATTCGATTTCAGTTAAGTATCAAAGGAAAAACTGATAAGAGAGGACTCCTGCGTCGCCTCTTGTAATGGTTATATACATTCGTCATTGCTGTAATCGGGCAAATCACAATGCGGCTCATAGGAGATTCGATCCAGCCATTTCGCTTGGTTTCAAGGCGGCAAAGACCTATACGAAGACTGGGGGTAAGTCAATGGCAACGGACGTTTTGAACGGCAAAGACCAAGTTGAAGGGACCAGGCGCAGCGACTCGGAGTCGGGGATCGACTTTGAGGATTTGATGCGCAAGTACGACACAGAAGCTCGTTTCAGGACGCCGCCCGGATGGCAGCTCAAGCTCGTCGTCGCCCTGTGCGTGGCGATGTCGTGTTTTCACTTCTACACGGCCGGATTCGGCCTGCTTCCCGCGCAGAAGCAGGGCGCGGTTCACCTGGCGTTTGTCCTCGTGATAGTCTTTCTCCTTTATCCGATAAAGTCATCCATGCCCAAAAACTCTAAAATCCCCATCTACGATTTCGCGCTGGCCGTGCTCTCGGCTGTTCCGCTCGTATATCTCGTCCAGCAGATCGACGTTATAGCGATGGGGCGCTCCGGCCTGCCCACCACCATGGACATCGTCATGGGCTTTTTGCTGATCGCGCTGCTGCTGGAGGCGACGAGACGCATTTCCAACCCCATCCTGCCATGTCTCGCCATAGTGTCGCTGCTCTACTGCTACTTCGGCAGATACATGCCCGAGATGCTCTCACACAGGGGATTCAGCGTAAACAGGATCGTAAACCACATGTACCTCGGCACGGAGGGGATATTCGGGACTCCGCTCGAGGTGTCGTCCACCTTTGTCTTCATGTTCATACTGTTCGGCTCGGTGCTCGAAAAGACGGGCATGGGCAGGTTCATCATCGATCTTTCGATGGCGCTGGCGGGCTGGTCGACCGGAGGACCGGCAAAGGTCGCTGTGGTGGCCAGCGGACTGATGGGAACGATATCCGGCTCCTCGGTGGCCAACGTCTGCACTACCGGCATGTTCACGATACCGCTCATGAAGAGCGTCGGCTACAAGCCCTACTTCGCTGGCGCTGTCGAGGCGGTGGCCTCCACGGGAGGGCAGATAATGCCTCCCGTCATGGGCGCGGGGGCTTTCATCATGGCGCAGTTCCTGGGCGTGAGTTATCTGGATGTCGCGCTGGCGGCCGTAGTTCCCGCCCTGCTCTATTACTTCGCGGTCCTCGTTCAGGTTCATTTCGAGGCGAAGCGCCTCGGACTCAAAGGACTGTCGCTCGCCCAACTCCCCAAGATCCTGCCTCTGCTCCGCGCCAAGGGTTTCCTTCTGATACCGCTGGTAGCGATCATCTACCTGCTCATAGCCGGCTACACGCCTCTGTACGCGGCCTTCGCGGGAATATGGGTCAGTTTTTTCCTGTCGTGGCTGAACAAGGAAACTCGGCTTACGCCCGATCGTCTGATACAAGCCTTCGAAGCGGGCGCAAGGGGAGCTCTTTCCGTGGCTTGCGCGTGCGCGTGCGTAGGGATGGTCGTCGGGATGGGAACGCTCTCGGGCCTCGCGCTGCGCATAGCTCACGCTATCGTTACGCTTGCCGGCGGCAAACTCATACTGACGCTCTTCTTGACGATGTGCGCGTCCATACTCCTGGGGACCGGCCTGCCAACCACCGCCAACTTTATAGTCACCAGCACGATGGCGGCTCCCGCGCTGCTTGAACTTGGCGTCCCGGATATGGCGGCGTACATGTTCGTCTTCTACTTCGGCATAGCGGCCGACCTGACGCCTCCGGTGGCCCTCGCGGCCTACGCCGGAGCGGGCATCGCAGGGGCCGATCCCATGAAGACTGGCGCCTCCGCGTTCAAACTGGCACTGGCCGGCTTTCTCGTGCCGTACATATACGTGTACAACCCGATGCTTCTATTTATAGACGCGACTCCGATTCCCATGATCCAGGCGATAATAACGGCGATGATAGGCGTTTTTCTGCTGGCCATGTTCACGATCGGGCACTACAAGGCCCCGCTCAACTGGCTCGTCAGGGCGATCGCTCTCGTCGGAGCCTTAGGTTTGCTCGACCCGGGGACAACGACGGACGTGATCGGCCTGGCCATACTGGCGGTGATATACGTCGTCCAATCGATAAAGGCGAAAAAAACGGGCGCTTGGATTCCTCCCGCGGAGTGAGCGCCGCGGAGGAGTCACAGCCGCATAGCCTTTAGAAAGCGGCGGTTTTCCAGCTCTTACCTCCCTCGGACCGCTGAAAATTTTCGGGAAAGGAGGCGTCTGAAGAGCCGATACGATTTCCAAGCGGGCAGGGGGGCGCGTAAAAAACCATACTGTCGGAGCAAGAGAGATTAAGGAGGAATTGAAATGACAAGGAAAAAGATGTTCTTCATCACGCTCGTCATCGCGGCGGCTCTGGTCGCTTCGGGCGCCGCGTTCGCGGCCGAAAAGGCGTTCCTGTCGATAGCGACGGGCGGCACTTCGGGAACCTATTATCCGATCGGCGGCGCGATCGCCCAGGCAGTCTCAAAGGGAGGGGCCATTCAGGCCACGGCTGAGACGTCAAACGCATCCGTCGCCAACGTCAACCTCGTAGCGACGAAGGAGATAGAGGTAGCCTTCGTGCAGAACGACATCACCTTCTGGGCCTACACCGGCGGCATGATGTTCGAATCCCCGCTGACCAACCTCCGCGCTATCGCGGCGCTCTATCCGGAACACCTTCAGCTCATCACGACGAAGAATTCCGGCGTCAAGGTCATCGATGATCTGAAGGGCAAGAGAGTCGGAGTCGGAGCGCCCGGATCCGGGACCGAGGGCGACGTGAGGGCGATACTGCAGATCGCCGGTCTGAGTTACGAAGACATGAAGACCGACTTCCTGGACTTCGGCGCTACCACGAGCCGCTTCAAGGACAACCAGATCGACGCTGGCTTCGTGGTGGCCGGATATCCTACGGCGTCCGTCATGGACCTCGCGACCACCAAGGATATCACGCTGCTCGACTTCACCCCCGAGTACATGGACAAGCTCGTCAAGGAATTTCCGTACTTCATAAAGAGCAGCATTCCGGCCAAGACCTACAGCGGCATCGACAACGACATTACGACTCCCGCCGTCATGGCCATCCTCATAACGCACGACGAGATTCCCGAGGACGTCATATACGAGTTCACGAAGTCGATGTTCGACAACATAGCCGATATTCACGCCGCCCACGCAAAGGGCAAGGAGATAACCCTCAAGACCGCCCTCGACGGCCTCACCGTCCCCCTGCACCCCGGCGCGGCGAAGTACTTCAAGGAACAGGGGATGAGCACAGACTGAGGAAAAAGTTTTCAATATACAAATAAGCGCTGATCAAGGGCTGTTGGCTTTACCGGCGGCCCTTGATCTTCACTCGAAAAAGACCTTGATAAACGAATTCAACCACTTTGAGGGAAATTTGAGCATTTTCCAGCCCGCGATAGATATTACTGACCAAGCGCTTGGCAAAGAGCGAACGGACATTGTGACATTTGTAAGTAATTTATAGGAGGAGCCCAAATATGGACAAGCTGAAATTCGAAACCCCCGACGGCGCCTCCGAAAACATAGCCAAACTCGCCGAACTTTTTCCCGCTTCTGTTGCGGAGGGCAAGGTCAACTTCGATCTGCTACGGACTCTGCTCGGCGATGAGGTATTCGGCGACGAAGCATACGAATTCACATGGGTAGGCAAACGTGCCGCGATTGCCGAAGCCGGCAGACCCATCCGCAAGACGCTACGTCCGTTTATCGAGGAAAGCAAAAATTGGGATACCACTGAAAACCTATATATTGAGGGCGACAATCTTGACGTGTTGAAACTATTGCAGGAGAGTTATCTCGGCAAGGTGAAGATGATTTACATCGACCCACCGTACAACACGGGGCACGACTTTATTTATCACGACAACTTCCGTGCCGACGACGACGAATATGATGAGCAAATTGAGCTGTATGACGAGGACGGCAACAAGCAATTCCGGGAGAACACCATAAGCAACCCGCGTATTCACAGCGATTGGTGCAGTATGATTTATCCACGCCTTGTACTGGAAAGGAATCTTCTCCGTGATGATGGAGTGATTTTTATCAGTATTGATGATAATGAAGTTGAGAATTTGAAGAAAATATGCAATGAAGTTTTTAGGTCTGTGAATTTCGTTGCGTGTCTTGTCTA
>JAISLO010000255.1 GCA_031290815.1 Synergistaceae bacterium
CCGTTCAGCTATGAATACCAGATTGACGTATTTATCGTCGGGTTTGAAATACTCCTTGAACAGCAGCGCAATGCGCGAGCCTCCGGCAAGGCTTTGTGTGCCAGCTTGAGGAGAAGGGATCGTCAACTTACCAACTTGCTCTTCGTTCAAAATAACATGACCGGCGTCAGTTTGCCCGCTCGCCGCCGTGCCCCACAGGAGATATTCTCCGGATAGGCAGCTATATTCATCTCCTTCCGTAATCTCACGCAATATAGTAACCCTTCCCAGATCGCCGGAAGCGTCCTTTACCCAACGGAGTTCGAAATTTTCCCCGAACGCGCGAATCTCGTAAACATCTGCCATATCATCTCCGTCGAGCGCTAAGACCTTTTCGCATTTGCTGTCCCAATTGGCGAACGCGCAGCGCGCTGGGGAGTACGCAAGCAGGAATGGCGCGTCTGATTTCAATGCCATTGTCTTAGCCAACGTTTGCCTTTCGTGAGTTTCGATTTTAAGACACGATTGTTCCATCTGTGTTTGTTCCATGATTTGTCACCTCAATAAATTCCGTCCACGCTTTCTTCATTTCTTCATGCGGATGGCTGGGCATCCAGTCAACATCATTTATCTCCAAGTCGCCAAAACCTCTGTTCGTTCCAAATCCGATCGGAACGAGGCCGTTTCGCATGTCGCGGATCACGAGTTCCAGCAGCGCGAGTTCGGCTAAATGCAGACCGCCGCATGGCGCGTTCGTCCTCGACGTGAAGTCTATCGTGATTTTGATAGGCTCCCAGCATATCTCCCTCCCTCTTTCAGGAAGAATTCTCCTTGTCCGCTCATCCCTTTGGTGAAGCGTTCTTGGCACGGGGCGCGCGCTGAAGAGCGCGCTTACGGAAGCACCTCCGGTGAACCGGTCGATCGCCACGTGGTCCTCGTGAATGGTGAATTCATTTAATTTACATTCGTCTTCACGAATCCACTCATCGGGAGAAATATTGGTTGGCGAGGCGAGGTACACGTCCTCGACGAAAATCCTGCCGCTCCTGTTTTCGTCACCGAACATGTCATCCACGATGCAGAGATATTTTTCTTCATCATTTTCCGGGGACTGCCCGAATATCGTCCTCATTATGCGGCGTGCCTGAGCTCTCAGAACGCCCTTGATCGACGTTCCTGGGATGACAGGGGATATTTTGCCCGAGATATTGCTGACAAGCGGCAGCATGTCCGTCGCTATGCCGTCGCGTCCTGATTTCACCATTATCCTGGAAACCGGAGCCCATTTAATTTCTATCTTGTACCGATCGTTTCGGACACGTTCCACGATTCCCTGACCGGCGTTCGACTCCAGGACCGCAAGTCCGCAGGAACCTGAAGGTTCGTTGCCAAGCCATTTATCCAGTTCGCCGGAGATCGAAAAATCATAGAAATTCACCTTCAGGCTTTCCGACTCCAGTCTCATTGTCCCGAAACCGCTCGTCTTGCACGAGCCGAAACGGATCTCTCCATCGCTCAGAGCGCGAATAATTTCTTTCATAGCCCCCTTCGCTAGCTCTTTGCCGCCTTGAGTCACGTCCAACTCCATCGAAAAATCAAATCTCGTGCCCTTGGGCAGCAGCGCGCGAGTATAGAAAAAATGCTTTTTCGCTGTCCCGGACGACTCTTCGATGCTGATCCCGTGTCTGCGCTCCCTCGCGGAGGGTTCGCAGAGCGCGACCGCGTCGTCCACTGCCAGGAAACTGGCGTAACCCTCCTTGTCACCTTTGTTCTTTTTCATATATCCAAACAACTTGTCAGCGATATCGCTTCCGTCCAACGACTCGCCGTTGACATCAGCCGTCAGGTTCGTCTCGGTCCATGAACGCATTGGACCAGCGATGCTCGAACCAGGAATGTAATATCTTCCCTGTCCATCGACCGCGAGATCAATGTCGACCATGTCCCCGGCGCCAACGCCGCCGACCGAGACCGGTGCACCGGCTGCGAGACAACCCTCGATTTTTATCTTCGCTGCAATGCCGCGGCTCATATTTTGCCCCCCTTGGAGAATTTGTCAAAAACAGTCTCGCAGAAAATGTCCAGAAATGCGGATATGGCAAAGACCGCCATATCTTGCCTGATTTCGTTGTCGAGCACGGTATCTCTTGCCATCATCTTCCATAAATCAACGGCTCCGCCGGTAACGTTCTCCAGCCAGACGATCCAATTTTCGCTCCATATCCTGATGAACTGGCCGCGTGAGGCTTGCGCATCGAAGAGCGGCATTATCGGCGTCATATCGCCAACTTCCGATATAGCGGCCGCAATCTCCCTCAATACGCCGAACTGACTTGTTTTTGGAGCACCCGCATTCTCTTTAAGAGAGACATTTTCAAACATGACGAGATCATCGTTATCGTTCCATACGAAATCGGCTGCAACCCTGCGGGCCGCTTTGATAAACGCAGCCTTGACATGTTCTTTTTTCAGACGCGACAGGAAATTTTTGTCATTCTCTCTGAGCGCTTCCAGTTCATTCCCGTCGCTCCGTGCCCGTTGATCCCTCCTATCGTTTGGGCCCCCGTGCCGCCCGCCATGTAAACGTTCAAGCTCAGGGGGGCAGAGCTCGTTCAGTCGCTGCGCTCCTTCACTGGCCCC
>JAISLO010000256.1 GCA_031290815.1 Synergistaceae bacterium
ACCGGGGAGCCCAGAGAACGTCCTGCCATTGCTGACGGTCGATCCCATGGAGGTCGAAATAGGATACGCCCTGATATCCATGGTGGATCCCGGACAGGGCGGCGACATGCTCGACAGAATAGGCACGATAAGAAGGCAGATGGCCATGGACCTGGGACTCGTCGTGCCGCCGATAAGGATCAGGGACAACATCCAGCTCAAACCTACAGAATACATTATCAGAATAAAGGGTGCCGAGGTCGGCAGGGGAGAGCTGATGCCCGACCACTACCTGAGCATGAGCGTGGACCAGAGCGACGACACTCTGGTCGGAATACCGACGATCGAGCCTTCATTCGGACTGCCGGCCGTGTGGATTTCTCCGGAGGTGCGCGACCAGGCCGAGGCAATGGGGTATACTGTCGTCGACTGTCCGTCGGTGCTTGCCACCCACCTGTCCGAGATCATCAAGCGCTACGGTGCCGATCTCCTGACGAGACAGGAGGTGCAAAAGCTCGTGGACCTCGTGAGGGAGAACAACCCGGCGATAGCCGAGGAGCTGAGCGGCGTCCTCGGGCTCGGAGACGTGCAGAAGATCCTCCAGAATCTCGCGAGGGAGCAGGTCCCCATCCGCGATCTCGTGACGATATTCGAGACCATGGCCGACTTCGGCAAGTTCGCCAAGGGTGTTGATTACCTGACCGAGCGGGTTCGTGAAGCGTTGTCGAGGATGATAACATTGAGGCTTCAGGACAGCGAGGGAGTTCTGTCCGTGTTCGCCCTCTCCCCCAAACTGGAGGGGAAGATAAAGGAGTCCCTGCAGGGCGATTTGAACACCGGCTGGCAGCTGGGCCTGCCGCCTGCGGACATTCAGAATATCATCAAGTCGGCCGCAGCGGCGGCCGAGCAGATGGCGATGGCTGGATTGACGCCCATACTGCTGACGCACCCCGACGTAAGGTTCGTGGTGCGAAAAATACTGGAGGGCAGTCTTCCTCAGCTTTTCGTTATATCTTATAATGAGGTTGCTCAAGGCGCGCAACTGAAATCGTTGGGGACGGTGGAGTAATTGTGAGAGTTGAACAGCAAATAGAGTACGAGGCTCAGAGCGATGCCGAGGCCATTCAAGTAGCTCGGAGCAGACTGGGACGCGACGCCGTGATATTATCGAGCAGGCCGGTCAAGGTCGGCGGGTTGCTTGGAATGTTCAGGCGCAACGCGCTCTGGGTGACAGCCGGTATTCTGGTGCCGGAAAAGGAGGATTACCAGAGCGAATCCCGCGACAGGATGGTCGCGTTTCAGCATCTGCTGGAGGTTCGCAGGGCGGTAGGGGGAGGCGTTGGCGTAGGGGCGCCAGCGGAGACGATGCAGACATCGGCATTCGCGCCCAGGGCTCATGCCGCGCCAGTCATTCCAACTGTGAACGCGGCTCAGGCGTATGAGGTAAACAGTTTCGGCAAAAAGCCGGCAAAGGAGGATCTCGTCTCAAAGGATGTCGATGAGATAAAGGGAATACTTGCGAAGGTTCTGAACCGGCTGGAAAAGAACGACGACGGCGCAAGCGGCGGCGACCAGAGGGCAGAGCTTGACGACAACGCGAGAAAACTGCTGGCCTCCGATGTCGAAAAGAGCGTGGCGATAGACCTTGCGGAGGAATACCGCCGGTCACCGGCCGGCAAACAGTTTGAACACTGGCTGGCCTCGAAGATTCCGGTCAAGGGCGGCGACTCTGTCAGCGCGCTCGGCGGGAGAAAGGTCATGTTCGCCGGCCCGACGGGTGTCGGCAAAACCACGTCCATCGCGAAGATCGCCGCAAGCCAATCGCTCTGGGCCGGCAGGAAGGTCGTTCTCATGACGGCCGATACTTACAGAATAGCGGCTGTCGAACAGCTGCGGACATACGCCAAGATCCTGGGCGTTCCCATAGAGATAACCGCCGATCCCAAGGAGATAGACGGCGCGATCAAAAAACACCGCGACGCCGATCTCATCCTTCTCGATACGGCAGGGAGGAGTCACTACGACGACGGAAGGCTCGAGAAGCTGCGCACCCTGTACGAGGCATTCCAGCCGGACGCGTCGCATCTGGTCATGGCAGCCAACGTCAAATACCGGGACATGTTGGGCATCATAGAGAGGATGGGCATTGTGCCGCTATCCGCAATCTTGTTTACGAAGCTGGACGAGACAGCCAGCTACGGGACCATTTTAAACGCTCTGAGGGATTTTTCGCTGCCAGCCTCATTTTTTACAAACGGACAAAACGTGCCGAACGACATAGAAGTGGCAAGGGGAGATTATTTCGTCGATCTTTTGTTCAACAATGTCATGGCGGAAAGAGAAAGTTAGATGAACCCGGTTATCATGCCTCCGATGATGGACGATCAGGCGACCGACCTGAGGAAGCTCGTATCGAGCATAAGGTCGGTCGATGCAGCGGCGAGAATAAGCGGCGTAAAGTCGGTCGCGATATTGAGCGGAAAGGGCGGGGTCGGGAAGAGCAGCCTCGCTGTGAACCTGAGCCTCGCTATGGCGGAGTTGGGCCTGAGGGTGACGATTTTGGACGCAGATCTCGGATTGGCCAACTTGGACATCCTCTTTGGCGTGACGCCGAAGTTCCACATGGGACACGTGATGAGAGGGGACAAGGAACTGGCCGATATAATATACAGGGTAGGAGACATGATCTCGATAATCCCGGGGGGCGCAGGTCTCCGCGATCTTGCCGACATAGACGATCAGAAACAGGCATGGATAATAAACAGGCTGTCGAACCTGGAGGCCGAGACCGACATACTGATTCTGGACACCAGCGCGGGGATTCATAAGAATGTGCTCTCGTTCGCGATGGCGTCGGATTTGTCCCTGCTCATAACCACCCCGGAGCCGACGGCTATCCGCGATTCCTACAGCGTCTTGAAGTCTTTGTTTCAGATGGCTGGCTCGGCGTTGAACGCCGGCATGGTTGTGAACATGGTGAAGAACGAGCGCGAGGGTATTTCCGTCGGCGAGCGCATAATAGCCACGGCCGGGCACTTTCTGAACGTCAAGATCCCGTACTTCGGGTGCGTTATCTGGGATGCCGCCATGATGGACGCGGTAAGGAGGAGACGGCCGCTTCTTATGAGCGAGGAAAACAGCGTATCGGCTCCGTGCTTCAGGGAGCTGGCCAGAAAAATATTAGAATTCAAGGAAACCCCCGAGCGCAGCGATGGCATAACCGCAGGGAACTCCTTCATTGGACGCCTTGCTCGGCAAATAGCAAAAAAGGAGAGTTAATGAGTTGGCAAAAGAGGAGAACGAGAACTCCGGAATTAACTACTCTTACAAACTGAAACATGGTCTGAAGGGCGAGATAGTGATCAACGCCGGGGTTTACAGAGGGCGTTACCCATCTCGCGTGGAGGAGGCGATGACGGACGGGCTCGTGGGGCTGGCTTACCCTCTCTTTCGCGGCGCGCTGCTTCCGCTTTACAGGGATCTTGATTTCACGTTCATATTTGAGGACGGCGGGGCGCTTTATGTGTTCGATATGGCCGTGCGGAAGGTCGACACTCAATCTGGCAATGTGCCCTTAATGTGGGCCGCCGTCTTCGGCGATCCCAAGAGGGTCCAGCGGAGGCAGTTTTTGAGGGTCTCCTGTCCGTGGGATGTGATGGCGTTCCACGTCGAATGGGAGGCCAGGTCGCCGATGTCGACGCATTGGATGGACGGAAGGGCTTTGGACATCAGCTTAGGCGGCATACGGTTCAAGATTATAGATGAAAACGCTGACGGACACATATTCGAGTCTGGGGAAAGGGTGTTCGTCAGATTTCCTCTCGCGGGCAGGCAGAACTTTCAGCTCGGCCGCGCGTCGCGGGTAGTGCATGTGAACGGCGCGTGGGAAATCGGCATTGGGTTCGACTCTCTTCCAAACAGCGTGGAGAGAAAGCTCTTCGAATTCATTCGGCAGCAGGAAATGACAGGACGGTCGGAGAAATGAGCATTCCGCGTCGGATCCGTGTTCTTGTGGTTGATGATTCCGCGTTTATGCGTAAAGTAATAGGGGATATACTGTCCGCGGACCAGGGCATAGAGATAGTCGGCAAGGCGCGAAACGGCGACGAGGCTATGGCGAAACTCAAGGACCTGTCGCCGGATGTGATAACCCTGGATATGGAGATGCCCGGAAAGAATGGCCTGGAGGTTTTGCGAGGAATAATGAAGGAGAAGCCGACCCCGGTGATAATGGTCAGCAGCCTCACGAAGGATGGGGCAAATGTCACTATGCAGGCACTCAGCGCCGGCGCGGTCGACTTCGTGACGAAGCCGTCCGGCACTATATCCCTCGACATGGAGAAGGTCGGCGATGAACTCAGGCAGAAGATAATGGCGGCGAGCAAGGCTTCGATGAAAAACGCGTACGGCTCGGGAGACGACCGGTCACACAAGGGCCATGCCAGCCTCGCGCAGACATCGCAGAAGAGAGAGATGCAGAAACGTCCGGAGCTGGTGCTGATCGCGTCTTCGACGGGAGGCCCCAACGCTCTTCAAGAGGTGATACCAGGGTTGTCGTCGGACTTTCCCCTGCCGATACTTATAGTGCAGCATATGCCCTCGGGGTTTACGACATCCTTCGCTAACCGCATGAACGAACTGAGCATGATCTCCGTAGCCGAGGCGTGCGATGGGATGCAAATAAAGAAGGGGATGGCTATAATAGCTCCGGGAGGGTATCATCTCACGGTCGAGAGGACGCCCGTCAGTCTCGTTTGCAGACTGAAGGAGACCCCGCCCGTTCGTTCGGTGCGTCCGTCGGCGGATGTTCTCTTCTCGAGCGTTTCGGAGGTTGTGGGCGGCAGCGTGGTAGTGGTCGTCCTGACCGGCATGGGCAAGGATGGACTGGACGGAACCAGATTGCTGAGATCGATGGGCGCGTATGTCATAGCAGAATCAAAGGAGACGTGCGTGATTTACGGCATGCCGGGCGCGGTGAGCGAAGCGGGCCTCGTGGACGAGTCCCTGCCGGTCTATTCCATAACGGAGGCGCTCGAGCGCATCGCGAGATGAGATCGAGAAAGATCTGAGTTACGGAGCGGAATTAAGCCGCTTTGGAACGCGGGCCTCATGGGGATGGATACTCACCCATTGGGCCTCCGGCGTTGAATCGGCCGCTCCGCAATTTTTAAGTTGATTATCCCCGCGCAAGTGGATGGAGAATATAGAAAATATTTGGGCAGGAGGTCTTAGTTATGTCTGACAGCATGGATATGAGCCAATACCTGGGCGCTTTTCTGGATGAGGCGGGCGATAACCTCGAACATCTGAACGAGCTTCTTCTCACGGCTGAACAGAATCAAAGCGACATGGACATCATAAACGAGATATTCCGCGTCGCCCATACGTTCAAGGGAATGTCCGCGACGATGGGCTTCGCCCGTATGGCCGCGCTCACCCACTCCATGGAGGATCTGTTGGGCCTCGTCCGCTCGGGCAACCTGGTGCTGAGCTCAGACGACGTCGATATGCTGTTCAAGTGTCTTGACACTCTGACGGCAATGGTAGATTCGATCAGGGGCGGAGGCCAGGACTCCGACGTCGAGTCAGGCGATCTCATCAGCGACCTGCACGCGCGCAGGGATCATCCTGAGGCCAAGCCTGACAGCCTCGCAGCGCCGGATGACAAGGGACATGATTCGAACAAGGGCGGGGAGGCCAAGCCCGACGGCGAAGCCGAGGAACTGTCCGAGATGGAGCGCGATTGGGTGATATCGGCCAAGGAGTCTGGCATCAACGTCTACGAAATCAAGGTCTCGCTCGTCGAGACATGCATGCTTCGCGCGGCCAGAGCCTATATGGTCGTGACCCTGGTCGGGGATCGCGGGGATGTGATCAAGTCGGTGCCGAGCGTGGAGGATCTGGAGAAAGAGGCGTTCGACAGGGAGTTCACCCTCTACGTGGCCACAAGAGAGGATAGAAAGTCACTTGAGACGAAGATTCTGAACATCGGCGAAGTAGCGTCCGTCACCAGCAGGGACGTCACTCTGGAGGAAATCGGCGATGATCCCAAGATGACTTTTGATGAGAAACACGCCGAGGACAAGGTTGAGGCTGAGCCAGCGCCAAAACAAAAGGACAAACCGGCAGAGCAGGCGGAGCAGGATGAACACAAGAAGCAGCATCAGGCCGCGAACAAGCCCGGCAGCCGGACGGTGAGGGTCGACATCGGGCGTCTCGACAAGCTCATGAACCTGGTGGGCGAGCTCGTCATAGGGCGGGCCCGCATCGAACGCCTCGTCCAGGAGTCCCGCCTCAAGGCGTTCGAGGAGCCCCTGTCGCAGCTAGGCAGAATCTCCGGCGACATCCAGGAAATCGTGACAAAGCTCAGGATGGTGCCCGTTTCGATGGTTTTCGACAGACTGCCCAGGCTAGTCCGCGATCTCTCCCGTCAGATGGGCAAGGACATCCAACTGCAGGTCGAGGGCGCGGACACGGAGCTTGATCGCACTGTCATCGACGAGATCGGCGATCCCATGGTACACCTGCTCCGGAACTCGCTGGATCACGGCATAGAGAGCCCGGACCAGCGCGAGTCGAGCGGAAAGCCGAGGCTTGGAACCATCACCGTAGCGGCGTATCAGGAGGGCAACGGCGTAATAATAGAGGTCAGGGACGACGGCGCGGGAATCAATGCCGAGAAGGTCAAGAAAAAGGCGATAGAGCGCGGAATAATCACTAATGAGCAGGCCATGTCAATGACGGACGACGAGGCGGCGCAGATCGTCATGCTGCCTGGTTTCAGCACCGCGGACAAGGTGACGGATCTTTCCGGCAGGGGCGTCGGCACAGACGCCGTCAAAAGCAAGGTCGAGTCGCTGGGTGGGCAGTTTATGATCTACTCCAAGTTCGGACAGGGCACGAGGGTCGTGATCAGGCTTCCGCTCACGCTCGCGATAGTCCTTGCCCTGCTCATCCGCGTCGGAGATGAAACGTACGCCATCTCCCTCGAAAACGTGGAGGAGACGCTGCTCGTGCATAAAAAGGACATAAAATTCGTGCACGGTACGCCGGTGACCACGGTCAGGGGAGAGATACTGCCGCTATCCGATCTTTCGGCTATAATAGGGACTCCCGGCGACAGAGGCCAGTGCGAGGAAAATTCTGTCGTCGTCGTCAGGGTGGGGAGAGACCGCTCCAGAGTCGGGTTTCTCGTGGATGCCTTCGTGGGGCAGCAGGAGATAGTCATAAAGCCGCTGGGCAAGCTTCTCCGCAAGGTCAGAGGCATTGCCGGCGCCACGATACTCGGCGATGGCAATGTCGCGCTCATTCTCGACGCAGCGTCTCTATAACCTAATTTACGAAAGAAAGGCTGTTGGATGCCATGGATCATGCTTCTGAATTCACTAATATTCATATGGATGCTATCCGTGAAGTCGGCAACATCGGTACCGGGAATGCCGCCACGGCTCTCTCGAAGCTTCTGGGTCGCATGGTGGATATGGATGTTCCAGTGGCCGAGCTCGTTCCTATATACGAAGTCGCCGCACATTACGGTTTGCCCGAGACCCCCGTCTGCGCTGTTCTGGTGCGCACCGAGGAGGAGTTCTCGTGCAGCCTGATCTTTATGATAGAGGAGGAGAAGGCCGACCTGCTCGCCGATCTCATCATCCCCATGGACGTCTCTGGAATGGATGAAGAGACGAAACTTCAGATAAGGAACAGCGCCCTCTCTGAACAGGGCAACATCATACTTGGCGCGTTCCTCAACGCGCTCTCCCAGATAACTGGGTGGGTGCTGCCGACGACCACCCCGGCCGTTGCCAGGGACATGCTCGGCTCCGTGATGGATTTGGTGGCGTCCATGTTCGGCGTAATAGGTGATTCGGCCATGCTGGTCAAGACCAGCCTGCACATAAAGGACCTGGACGACAAACTTGGC
>JAISLO010000257.1 GCA_031290815.1 Synergistaceae bacterium
CTCTTGAAGAAACTGGCTGGCGAAGCGGGCGAAGAGCTGGTCAGCCAGATAATTGACTCGCCTCAAAGCACTGAGAGAGAAATTCTGGCGCAAAGGGAGAGAGTGGAACTCCTCAAGAAAAGGCTGTCGCAGATCGACCGTCCCGAGGCGCGCGAACTCGAGACCGTAGCCGACACGCTGACTAAAAAGAGCGTCTGGGCAATAGGCGGCGACGGATGGGCTTACGATATAGGCTACGGAGGGCTCGATCACATCCTGGCATCGGGCCGCGACATCAACATACTCGTGCTCGACACCGAGGTTTACTCCAACACAGGAGGCCAGATGTCAAAATCGACCCCGCGCGGGGCCGTCGCGAAATTCGCGGCCGCCGGCAAACGGCAGGGGAAGAAGGATCTCGCGCTCATTGCGATGGCTTACGGATCCGCGTATGTCGGCCGGGTGGCGATGGGGGCCAACGACGCTCATACCGTGAAAACCTTCCTGGAGGCCGAGGCTTACGAGGGGACGTCGATAATCATAGCCTACAGCCATTGCATAGCGCACGGCATCCCGATGCATAAGGGCCTCGAACAGCAGAAAAAAGCGGTGGACTCCGGGCATTGGATTTTGATGCGGTACAACCCGTCCCTCGCCGCCGAGGGCAAAAACCCGCTGACTTTAGACAGTAAATCCCCATCGATCGCGCTGTCCGACTATATCTATCAGGAGACGCGTTATCAGGAGCTTCAGAAGTCGAATCCGCAGGAAGCGGCGCTCTTGCTGGCTGAAGAAGAGAGAGAACTGAAACTGAGGTGGCGCTATTATCAGCATCTGGCTGCCATGGATTACTCTGGCGCATAAAATCAGGAGGCGACAAAATTATGAATGAAGAAATAAAAGCTGCGGACAATGACGAAACGTCAGTCTCATCAGGGGCTCCGGCAGATACCGAGCCAAAGAAAAGAAAGATTGGTATAACCGAAACGGGTTTGCGCGACGCGCACCAGTCGATCATGGCAACGCGCATGCGCACCGAGGACATGCTCCCGATATGCGAAGCCATGGACGAAGTTGGTTATAACTCCCTGGAAATGTGGGGAGGCGCTACGTTCGACTCGGCTATGAGGTTTCTCGACGAGGATCCATGGGAACGCCTGCGGGCGATAAGAAAGCGCATCAAGAAGACCAAGCTGCAGATGCTCCTTCGCGGCCAGAACCTCTTGGGCTATCGTCACTACGCGGACGACGTCGTCCGCGAGTTCGTAAAGCGCATGGTGGGCAACGGCATCGACATAGTCCGCATCTTCGACGCGCTGAACGACCTTCGCAACACCGAAATAGCGGCGGATCAGGTTAAAAAAGAGGGCGCGCATCTTCAACTTGCCATTTCCTATACAATCTCTCCCGTTCACACTCTCGATCTTTTCGCGAAACAAGCCAAGGACATGGCTGACATGGGGGCGGACTCGATTTGCATAAAAGATATGGCGGGGCTTCTCACTCCGGTAGCCGCGCACTCTTTGGTGAAGGCCATCAAGGCGAAGGTGAACCTGCCGGTGCAGCTCCACAGCCACTACACCACCGGTCTCGCTGCCATGGCGTATCTCGACGGCCTGGAGGCTGGCGCGGACATCTGCGACTGCGCGATATCGCCGTTCGCCATGGGGACCAGCCAGCCGGCGACGGAGACTCTAGTCGCGTCGCTCGCGAACGGACCCCTCGACACCGGGCTCTCGCTCGAAAAACTGCTGCCAGTGGCAACCCACTTCGAAAAACTGAAGAAAAAATACAGCAATATAATAATGGGCGTATCTGGAGTCGACATAAACATTCTCCTCTATCAGATACCGGGCGGGATGTACTCGAACCTTCAAAGCCAGCTCAAGGAAGGCAACGCGCTCCATAAGCTGAAGGATGTGCTGGAGGAGGTCCCGCGCGTCCGCAAGGAGATGGGCTATCCGCCGCTGGTCACTCCCACCAGCCAGATCGTGGGCACGCAGGCCGCGATGAACGTCATGGTCGGAGAGAGATGGAAGATCATCCCCAAAGAAGTTCGTCAGTATTTCCTCGGCTATTACGGCCGCACTCCAGCACCCGTCGATCCCGAGATACAGAAGAAAGCCATCGAGGGAGGGGAGCCCATCACGTGCAGGCCCGGAGAGAGGATACCGGCCGAACTGGAAAAACTGAGCACGGAAGCCGGAGAATGGATTACGCAGCCTGAGGACATCCTCTCCTACGCCATGTTCCCGCAGGTCGCGGCCGAATTTCTCAAAAGAAAATACGCCAGAACGACAATGATAAACGTTGGGCTGGACGCTCCAATAGTTGAAGGATCATATCCCGTCTGACGAAATTTCGCGGCGCGCATGCGCCCTCACACGAACTATCAACGTTCGGTTGAAATTGGGCCGGCATCAAAAGGGAGACTGTTAAAATGAGCGGTGATATAAAAGAACTTGTTGAAAACAAAAAATTGCGCGGCAAGATTATCTCTGCGGAAGAAGCGGCGAATATTATCGAGCCCGGCATGACACTGGGCTGCAGCGGGTTCACTCCATCTGGATATCCCAAGGTTGTCCCCTCGGCCCTGGCGAAGAGGGCTGAAGCCGAGGGCTCCATACCAGTGAATATATGGACCGGCGCGTCGACCGGCCCGGAGCTCGACGGAGAACTCGCGCGAACGGGCTGTATAAAGAGGCGCTACCCATATCAGACGAACGAGAATATCCGCAAGGGGATCAACTCTGGGGCGGTTCAGTTCGCCGACATCCACCTTTCGCACTGCGCTCAGAATATCAGGTACGGTTTTTACGGAAAGATCGACATTGCCATAATAGAAGGCCTGCGGATAACGGACGAAGGCGGCATCATCGTCACGTCGTCCGTCGGCAACTCGAACGCGTTCGTTGAGATGGCGGAAAAGGTGATAGTCGAGATAAACACTGTTCAACCGCAGGGACTCGACGGGATCCACGATATATATTCGCCGGAGAACCCCCCGAACAGGAAGCCCATCCCCATCGTTAACGTTCATGACAGGATCGGCAGCACGTATATCCCGTGCCCGCCAGAGAAGATAGCGGCAATAGTCCGCTCTGATGTCAAAGATTCCCAAAGGCCGCTCGCTCCGGCGGACGAAATCAGCAGCAAAATGGCCTCGAACCTGATAGATTTTCTGAGCGTTGAGGCCGAGACCGGAAGACTGCCCAAAAAGCTTCTTCCTCTCCAATCCGGGGTCGGCAATATAGCAAACGCCGTACTGGAGGGCCTCGCCGAATGGCCGGCAGACGGGCTCACGGTCTACACCGAAGTTATCCAGGACTCTGTCTTCGAGCTGCTCGACTCCGGGAAAATTTCATTCGCGTCCAGTACGGCTCTCACCCCAAGCCCGGACGGAGCGGCGAAATATTATCCCCGAATCGGCGACTTCAAGGACCGCATCGTGCTGAGGCCGCAGGAGATAAGCAACAACCCGGAGGTTATACGGCGCCTGGGGCTGATAGCGATGAACACGGCGGTGGAGGTGGATATCTACGGACACGTGAACTCCACCCTGGCTGGAGGGACCAAAATGCTGAATGGCATCGGAGGGTCCGGCGACTTCGCGAGAAACGCGTACTTGACGGTATTTCTGTGTCCCTCGACTTCAGCTGGAGGCAAGATCTCCAAGGTCGTTCCGTTCTGTTCGCACATAGATCATACCGAGCACGACGTTGACATCATAGTGACCGAGCATGGCATAGCCGACCTGCGCGGGCTTTCTCCGAGGGAGAGATCAAACGAAATAATAGAAAAATGCGCCCACCCCGACTACAAAGAACTGCTCCGCGATTATAAACGCCGCGCCGAAGCCGGCAAGGGACATGAACCGCATATGTTGTACGAGGCGTTTACCTGGCATGAGAGACTCAGACTGCTCGGCACGATGATGAAATAAATATAGGACCGTGGGCTCCGCCCACACCCGCAAGGGGACTGAGTCCCCTTGACCCCATTTTGGGATTTTTCTTTCGCCAGACGGGCGAAAGAAAAATCCCCCAAAAAGGGTCCAGGGAGCGAGCTCCCTGGCGGGGTCTGGGACAGCGCCCCAGGGTCCTATATATAGGAGAGACTGGAAACGATATGAAAAGCGACGAAAATTTCATTGTCAAAAGTCTTTTAGAAAACGATCTTTATAAATTCAGCATGTGGCAGGCTTTGATGCATAGCCACCCTGGCGCGCGCGCCGAGTATTCGTTCGTCTGCCGAAACGAGCCGGAATTTCCCCTCTCCGAGCTTGCCGACGACGTAAATCATGAAATCGATCATCTTTGTACTCTCTTTTTCACGCAGGATGAACTAGATTATCTCAGCGCGCTGAAATACATAAAGGATGATTTCATCGACTATCTGACGGTATTTCGATTCCAGAGGCGTTTCGTGAAGGCGGAAAAGGACGGCGACAGTCTTGTGATACACGCGTCGGGGCCTCTCGTGCATGTGATGGGGTTCGAGATCTTCGTTCTTTATATAGTCAGCGAATTATATTACAGGCGCTTGAGAAAAGAAGGGATTCTGGAAGAG
>JAISLO010000258.1 GCA_031290815.1 Synergistaceae bacterium
GAGCGTCTTTCCGTCGTTCGAGACCCTGAAGCGGATATTCGGACGCGCGAGCGCATAGTCCTGAACAACCTGAATAATTCGCTTCAGTTCGGTCGTAGCGCTCTTTAAAAATTTTCTTCTGGCCGGGAGGTTGTAAAAGAGATCGTCCACTTGCACCCTCGTGCCCGGCGATACCGGCATATCGACGTGAGTGACGACGATTCCGCCCTCGCACCGCAGCATTCCGCCGGACGCGGAATTTTTGGGCGCGCTGGGCATGCTCCGCAGCTCCAGCCTGCTCACAGTCGCTATGCTCGACAGCGCCTCGCCTCTGTAACCCAAAGTACTGACGCGCTCCATATCGTCGAGGCTCCTTATCTTGCTCGTGGCGTATCGTTCGACGGCCAGCGGCAGCTCATCGTATGGGATGCCGCAGCCATTGTCCTCCACTACACAGGAAGCCTTGCCGCCCTGTTCCAGACTGATCCGCACATCCGTGGCCCCTGCGTCGATAGAGTTCTCGAGCAGCTCCTTAACCGCCGAAACAGGACGCTCAATCACCTCTCCCGCCGCTATACGGCTCGCGACGTCCCGCTCCAGCTTTTCTATGCTTCGATTTGTTCTGGCGTTTGATTCGCTGTTCATTTTTGTCTTCGTTTCCGCGCTCATATTAGTGTTTAGGAACGACTATTTTGGCCATCATTCCCAATAGCCGAATTATTTTACTTTCAATCCAAGTATCTTTCTGCTCTTCTTCCTAAGGCGGCAGATCAGGTCGAGCGCCTCCATCGGGGTCATATTGTCCGTGTCGCACTGAGACAGCTCTTCTATAACGCCTTCTCGCTCAACGTCGAAAAAGATCTCCATCTGTATATTTTTTTTCGATAAGACTCGCAGATTTTCACCGGATTTCGATGAGTCTCGCTCTAGCTCCGAGAGCAGCTCCTGGGCTCTTTTTATGACTATATTGGGAACTCCGGCCAACCTGGCGACCTCTATCCCGTAGGATCTATCGGCAGGTTTTGCGACGACTTTATGAAGGAAGCGTATGCCGCCGGAGGACTCCTCCACCGCCATGCTCAGGTTCATGATCTGAGGCAGATCGAGATTCGTCAGCTCATGGTAGTGCGTGGCAAAAAGGGCCTTCGTCCTTCCCTCTATATTCAGCGACAAAAATTCTACCACAGCCCACGCTATGCTCATGCCGTCGAACGTCGACGTTCCCCGCCCGATCTCGTCGAGGATGACCAGGCTGCGGGATGTAACGTTTCTCAATATGTTAGCGGTCTCCACCATCTCGACCATGAACGTGCTGCGTCCCTTTATGAGTTCGTCCCTAGCCCCTATCCTTGTGAATATTCTGTCCATCAGCCCTACATGGGCATGCTGCGCCGGAACGAACGATCCCATGTGTGCCATGAGCGCGACAAGAGCCGACATTCTGAGATATGTAGACTTCCCCGCCATGTTTGGCCCTGTGATTATCGCGATGCAGCCTTTTTGTTCGTCGTCTGGGTTCAGATCCACGTCGTTTGGAGTAAATGGAAGATTGCCAAGAGATTTTTCGACTATCGGATGACGCGCCCCTTTTAAATGAAAAGCTCTGCTGCCGTCCATGAGCGGCCTCGTGTAACCGTTGTCCCGCGCCGTTTCAGCGAGCGCTCGGAGGACATCCAGCGTCGCTATGGAGCGTGACGCGATCTGACAGGCGCCGCTCCACCCGAGCGCCGACTCCAGGACGTCTTTGTAAAGCGCCTCTTCACGCTCTCCTATCTCGTGTTCCGCCCTCAACGCCCTGCGTTCTATATCCTTGAGCTCTTCGTTCACGAATCTCTCGCCGTTCGCGACTGTCTGGCGCCTTATATAATCGTCTGGGACTTTGTTCGCGTAACTCTTGCTCACCTCGATGAAATAACCAAAAACCTTGTTTATGCCAATCTTGACCTTTATGCCTGTGCGTTCCCTCTCCCTCTGCTCGAATGCCTTCAGGTTCTCCTCCGCGTGCGCGATCGCGTCACGCGCGCCGTCGAGAGCCTCGTCGAATCCATCTCGAATGACGCCGCCCGACGAGAGCATCCTGGGCAGCTCGTCCGCCAAAGCGCGGTTAAGA
The DNA here is from genome assembly GCA_031290815.1 of Synergistaceae bacterium. Taxonomy (GTDB): domain Bacteria; phylum Synergistota; class Synergistia; order Synergistales; family Synergistaceae; genus JAIRWR01. The sequence goes on from JAISLO010000258.1 coordinate 2,090, forward strand.
AGCAGTTCCAGTTCTTCTGTGTCTGGAACTTCATCGAAAACAGACAGAAGCCTGAGGGACCCGCCGTCTTTGATCTCCGTGAGGACCGGAGGGAGCGCTGACAAAGTATCCCTGACAGCCCCGAGATCCCTGGGGTTGCCTACTTTCATGCTGAGCCTGCCCAGCGCGCGCTCCATATCCCTGCATTCCGACAACAGGTCTGAAATTTTTTTAATGAGATGGGGAGAGTTGACGAAATCCTCGACGCAATCCTGACGAAAGACGATGTCCTCTAAGTCAGTCAGTGGGTGGGTTATCCACTCGCGCAGCAGTCTGCGCCCCATCGGAGTCCTGCATCTGTTCAGCACGGAGTATAACGACGCTCCGCCGCCGTCGAGAAGTTCTAGGTTGGACTGTGTTGAATTGTCAAGAATGAGCATTCCGCTTGGGAGAAGAGGCTTTATTCCGTGGACATGCCCAATGCCTCCGAGCTGCGTTTCCTCGAGATATCTGAGGGCGGACGCTGCCGCGCCTGACGCCGGGTCGTCGTCGTCAATGCCCATCGCCTTGAGGCTGGACAGTCCCCAATGTTTGCAGAGCCAGTCGGACGCGAATTTTGGGGAAAACTCCCCTCTCTCTCGCTGGACTATCACGGGCCGCAGACTGCCAAGCGCCATTGCCTCCGACGCTTGGCTCGAGAACTCATCCTCCTGGCCCTTTGCGATCAGCAATTCGCTTGGAAGGAATGAAAACAACAAAGAAACAGCTTCTTGCGGCCGGAATGTGCCAGCCTCGAGAAGCCCGGTCCCGGCGGTGAGCAGGGCGATGGACGCTTTTTCCTGGCTGAAGAACAGCGCAGCGAGCCGGCCGTCACCCTCTGAATCCTGAGGCACATACGTGCCAGGCGTTACGACGCGGACGACGCTGCGTTCAACGAGAGTGTGTCCGTCAGGGGCGGTCATCTGATCGCATACAGCGACCCTGTAACCGGCCGCTATCAGCCTGCTCATGTACGAGTCGAGAGCGTGATGCGGCACCCCAGCCATCGGGATTGTCTTGTCATGATCGCGGGCCGTGAGAGTTATATCCAGGACCTCGGAGGCGGTTACCGCGTCGTCAAAGAACAGTTCGAAAAAATCCCCCATTCGAAACAGAAGCAGACAGCCGGGATACTTGTCCTTCCACTCCGTGTACTGCTTTAACATAGGAGTCATCTTCACGCCAGCTGGCAGCTCCATCGTGCTTTCACCCCATGAGAGTATAAAAAATTACGATAAAATAATTATCAGTCATAATTTTTATTCTTTCCTTTGCGCTTAGCGCGCCTGACGTCTGCCTTAGCGGTAAATAAAGCTTGTTCCGCGCATCCGGCTTGGTTTTTCCTCAGATAGTCTATATAACCCTGGAGCAACAGCGTTGACGCGACCTTGTCGACATGAGTCCTTCTCCCCTTTCTCGGCACATCGGCTTCGAGAAGGGCCTGTGTCGCTATCACGGTAGTAAAACGCTCGTCCCACGGAATGACTTCTACCTCCGGGAAGCGGGCGGACAATTCGGCAATGACCGCTTTCATCCTCTCCGCCTCCGGCCCGTAGGAGCCGTCGGTTCTGCGGGGCATCCCCACCAGCATCGCCCGAGCGTCATATGTCTTTATTATACCAGCTAATTCCTCCATCCACCCGCCTTCCGCGGAAAGGACCGTCAATCCTTGCGCGAACAACATGAAGGGGTCGCTTACGGCCACCCCTATCCTGACGGTCCCTATATCGAGCGCGATCGTTCTG